>NZ_JBSFRU010000146.1:0-14532 GCF_053589395.1 Nocardia sp. NPDC003345 | reverse complement strand
GCCTGGCGGTCGCCACGCTCGGTGTCGCGGTACTGCGGCGCGGGCGCTTCGGCCGCCGGCTCATCGCCCTGCGCGACAGTGAGGCCGCCTACGCCACCCTCGGCGGGAATCTGCTGCTGGCCAAGGTCGCGGTGTTCGCGCTGAGCGCCGGTCTGGCCGGGCTGGGCGGTGCCCTGTTCGGTATGCAGATGGGGTCGGTGACCCCGGAACAGTTCAATTTCGTGGCCGGGATGCCGATCTTCCTGGTCGCGGTGTTCGCCGGACTCGGCGCGCTGGGCAACGGCCTGTTCGTCGGCGTGGCCCTCTACGGCCCGCTGCTGGCGGTCCCGGTGCTGTTCCCCTCGACCGAGAATCTGATCCATGTGATCCCGGCGCTGGCCGGTATCGCGTTCGGCGGCGGTGTGGTGAGCCACGGCGCGGTGGCCCGGATGCGGGAGGGTTTCGAGGCCGCGATCCGCAACCGGTTCGCACTGGCCGCGATGATCGGTATCCCGGTGGTGCTGTGGCTGCTGCGGCTGGCCGGTGCCGTCGACGGCTGGATCCTGTTCTGGGGTTCGGTGCTCGGCGTTTTCGCGGTGCGGATCTGGGCGAACAACCGGGAGCAGCGGGCGGCCGCGGGCGAGCCGGACGTACCGGTCGAATGGTGGGGCGTGAAACGCCCGTGGCGGACCGGGGACAAGGAGGTGCTCGACGATGCCATCGCTGCTGCACGTTAGCGATATCACGGTCACCTTCGGTGGCCGCCGGGCGCTCGACGGTGCCGGCCTGCGGGCCGAGGCCGGGCAGGTCACCGGACTGATCGGCCCGAACGGGGCCGGTAAGAGCACGCTGTTCGACGTGATCTGCGGATTGCGCCGGCCCGCGGCGGGCCGGATCCACCTGGACGGCAAGGACATCACCCGTGCCGCGCCCGCGCGGCGGGCCCGCCACGGTATGGCCCGGACCTTCCAGCGGCTCGAGCTCTTCGGCCGGCTGTCGGTGCGGGACAACCTGCTCGTGGCCGCCGAACTCGGACCGCACCGGCGGCACGCCAAACAGATCGCCGACGAGATCATCGACCGCCTCGAACTGGGTTCGCGCGCCGACGATCTCGCCGACGCCCTGCCCACCGGTCTGGCCCGGCTGGTGGAGGTCGGCCGGGCGCTCGCCGTCCGGCCGACCCTGCTGCTGCTCGACGAACCCGCCGCCGGCCAGGACAGTACGGAAACCGACAGGTTCGCCGATCTGCTCCGCTCGGTGGCCGCCGACGGCACCGCGGTGGTGCTGGTGGAACACGATATGGGTCTGGTGATGAGCGTCTGCGATCACATGTACGTCCTGGATCTGGGCTCGGTGATCGCCGAGGGGCCACCGGAGGTGATCCGCGCCGACGAACAGGTGCTGGCCGCGTATCTGGGGGCCGCATGACCACCATGCTGGAACTGCGCGGGATCCGTGCGGCGTACGGGGCGATCACCGTCCTGCACGGTGTCGACCTGAGCGTGCGGGCCGGTGAGGTGGTGGCGCTGCTCGGGCCCAACGGCGCGGGGAAGACCACCACCCTCTCCGTCGCCGCCGGAGTACATCCGGTGTCGGAGGGGGAGTTGCGGCTCGGCGGCCGTCCGGTCAACGGCGTCGATCCCCGGGATCTGGCGCGCGCCGGCGTCTGCCTGATTCCCGAAGGACGCGGGGTCTTCCCGAATCTGACGGTCCGCGACAACCTGCTGATGATGACCTTCACCGGGCGGCCGCGGGAACAGATCGAGGAGATCGCCTTCTCCCGGTTCCCGATCCTGGCGCAGCGGGCCGATCAGACCGCCGGCACGCTGTCCGGCGGTGAACAGCAGATGCTGGCCCTGGCGCGCGGGCTGGCCACCGACCCCGCGGTGCTGATGCTCGACGAATTGTCCATGGGCCTGGCGCCACTGGTGGTGGGCCGGCTCTACGAGCAGGTCGCCGAGATCGCCCGGCAGGGCGTCGCGGTGCTGATCGTCGAACAGTTCGCCGCCGCGGTACTGGATATTGCCGACTCGGCGGCCGTACTGGTCCGCGGCCGGGTCGAGTATCAGGGCCCGCCCGACGCGGGGCTCCGCAACGAATTGGCCACCCTCTATCTAGGAAGTTCATCATGACCGAATCCACCCGTGCGGACCGTTTCGTCCAAGAACTCGCGGAGTTGAAGATCCCCGATCCCGCCGCCGGGCGCGGTGCGCTGTGGCTGCGGCTCGGCGTCGCGCTGCTGGTGCTCGGACCGGTGGTGACGCTGCTGGCCTATCTCATGTCGCACAACACCTCCGACGCGCTGGTGCAGCGCGACGCGCTCACCATCGCCCTGGCCGGGGTGGCGTTGAGCGTGGTGGGCGCGGCGCTGTTCCTGCGTTACTCGCTGACCGGCGTGCTGCGCTACTGGATGGCCCGGCAGTCCTACGATCTGGCCCAGCTGGCCGGCCGGCTGCCCACCGCCACCGCCGAGCAGTACGGGGAGGTCGGCGCCACGCAGCGATGACAGGTGTCCGCGCACCCCGGTGAACAGCGTGGTCACCGCGGTGCACCGGAGTCACCCGAGGCGGGCGGCGCAGACCACCGCGGGTGGACCGGCGGGGTCGCGATGCGGCCCTGCCGGGTGCGCCGTGCCATCACGGCGCTCCCGGTAGCGGCGGGTGACCTATGACGAGAGGGAGTTGATGTGTCCGACGGTATGAGTTTCGAACTGAGCGAGGATCAGCGGCTGATCCGGGACGCGGTGGCCGAACTGGCCGCCAAATTCGACGATCAGTACTGGATGGAAAAAGACCGGGAACACGAATTCCCCACGGAGTTCTATCGCGCCATCGCCGACGGCGGATGGCTGGGCCTGTGTATTCCGGAGGAGTACGGCGG
This sequence comes from Nocardia sp. NPDC003345, assembly GCF_053589395.1. Taxonomy (NCBI): domain Bacteria; kingdom Bacillati; phylum Actinomycetota; class Actinomycetes; order Mycobacteriales; family Nocardiaceae; genus Nocardia; species Nocardia sp. NPDC003345. The sequence goes on along the minus strand of NZ_JBSFRU010000146.1, from coordinate 11,673 downwards.
GCACGGTCTCGGGATCACCGAGGCGTCCATCCTGGCCGAACAGGTGTCGCGCTCCGGCGGCGGGATGAACGCCGCCAGCTCGATCCATATGTCCATCTTCGGGATGCAACCGGTGATCGTGCACGGTTCCGAAGAGCTGAAACAGCGAACCCTGCCCCGGGTCGCGCAGGGTGATCTGCACGTCTGCTTCGGCGTCACCGAACCCGGATCGGGTCTGGACACCAGCCGCATCACCACCTTCGCCCGCCGCGACGGCGACCACTATGTGGTCAACGGACGCAAGGTGTGGATCTCCAAGGCGCTGGAGTCCGAGAAGATCCTGCTGCTGACCCGTACCCAGAAGTACGAGGACGTCGAGAAGAAGACCAGCGGTATGACGCTGTTCCTCACCGATATCGACCGCGATCACATCGATATCCGCCCGATCCCGAAGATGGGCCGCAACGCGGTCTCCTCCAACGAGGTGTTCATCGACGACTTGCGGATACCGGTGGAAGACCGGGTCGGGGAGGAGGGCCGCGGTTTCGAATATCTGCTGGACGGCCTGAATCCCGAGCGGATGCTGATCGCGGCCGAAGCGCTGGGCCTGGGCCGGGTCGCACTCGACCGCGCGGTCCGGTACGCCAACGAACGCGTGGTCTTCGGGCGCCCGATCGGCAAGAACCAGGGCATCCAGTTCCCGCTCGCCGATTCGCTGGCCCGCCTGGACGCGGCCGAACTGGTGCTGCGTAAAGCGACCTGGTTGTACGACCAGGGCAAACCCTGTGGCCGGGAGGCCAACACCGCCAAATATCTGTGCGCGGAGGCCGGTTTCGAGGCCGCCGACCGGGCGATGCAGACGCACGGCGGGATGGGGTACTCGGAGGAATATCACGTCTCCCGGTACTTCCGGGAGTCGCGCGTGATGCGGATCGCGCCGATCAGTCAGGAAATGATCCTCAACTATCTGGGGTCGCATGTGTTGAAGATGCCGAGGAGTTACTGATGGCAGCGAAGAACGGACTATTCGACCTGACGGGGCGTACGGCGCTGGTCACCGGTGCCGCGGGCGGTATCGGTTCGGCCGTGGCCCGGGCCTTGGCCGCGCAGGGGGCGGCCGTACTGGTCACCGATCTCGACGGTGACGCCGCCACGGCGGTCGCCGAGAAGATCACCGCCGACGGCGGGACGGCGCGGGCCTGCGCCCTGAACGTCGCCGATCCCGAGTCGGCGGTCGAGGCCGCCCGGCAGGGCGCCGAACTGGGCGGCGGGACGCTGAACGTCGTGGTCAACAATGCCGGGATCACCGCCCCGTCGATGTTCCCGAAGACCACCCCGGAATCCATGCGCAAGATCTTCGACGTGCATGTGCTGGGCACCTTCAACTGCAGCCAGGCGGCGCTGCCGTACCTGCCGTCCGACGGCACCGGCCGCATCATCAACGTGACCTCGTCCGCGGGCCTGACCGGCACCCTGGGCCAGGTGAACTATTCCGCCGCCAAGGCCGGGATCATCGGAATCACCAAATCGCTGGCCCGGGAACTGGCCCGCAAGAACATCCTGGTGAACGCGCTCGCCCCGCTGGCCGCGACGTCGATGACCGAAACCATCCGCACCGACGAGAAATTCGCCGAGCAGATGATCAACCGTATCCCGCTGCGCCGCTGGGCCGAACCCGACGAGGTGGCCGGCGCGTTCGTCTTCCTCGCCTCCGATGCCGCGTCCTTCGTCACCGGGCAGGTACTGCCCGTCGACGGCGGCATGGTGATGTGATGACCGCCTCCGGCCCATTGGGCGGGGTGCTGGTGGTGGCGCTGGAACAGGCGGTGTCCGCGCCCATGTGCACCCGCACCCTGGCCGATTTCGGCGCCCGGGTGATCAAGGTCGAGAACCCGGCCGGCGGTGATTTCGCCCGCCACTACGACGATGTGGTGGCGGGGCAGGCCGCGCATTTCGTCTGGGTCAACCGGGGCAAGGAATCGGTGACACTGGACCTGAAATCCGAGCGGGGCCTGGCGGTTCTGCACGATCTGCTGGCCCGCGCCGATGTGCTGGTGTCGAATCTGGCGCCCGGCGCGACGGCGCGGCTGGGTCTTTCCCCCGGCGATCTCGCCGAGCGGCATCCCCATCTGATCGCACTGGAGATCGACGGATTCGGCGCGGGTGGCCCGCTCTCGCACAAACGCGCCTACGACCTGCTCGTACAGGCGGAATCCGGGGTGTGCTCGGTGACCGGGCGACCGGGTGAACCCGCGAAACCCGGCCCAGCGGTCGCCGATGTGACCACGGGACTGTATGCGGCGCTGTCGATCCTGGCGACCCTGTATGGACGTCATCGTGACGGTGGCGGCGCGGGGTCCGCGATCGGTATCAGCCTGTTCGACACCATGGCCGAGATGATGGGCTACCACCTGAACTACACCCGGCACTCGGGAGTGGAACAGCAGCCGCTGGGGATGAGTTCCCCGGCGGTCGCCCCCTACGGCGCCTACGCGACCGGCGACGGCCAGACCGTTGTCCTCGGCACCACCAACGACCGCGAATGGCAGCGGCTGGCCCGGGAGATCCTGGGCCGTGCGGATCTGGCCGAGGACGTGCGGTTCCGCACCAATTCCGATCGGGTGCGCAATCGCTGGCAGCTCGACGAGGCCATCGGCTCCTGGTGTGCGCGCCATTCGCTGGCCGAGGTGCAGAAGGCGGCCGATGACGCCGGGATCGGCAACTCCCGGTACAACACCGCCGCGGAGTTGATCGACCATCCGCAGCTCACGGCCCGCGACCGGTGGCGCGATATCGACAGTCCTGGCGGTCCGGTGCCGGCCCTGTTGCCTCCGGCGGTGATCAGCGGTTTCGATCCGCCGATGGGCGCGGTCCCGGGGCTGGGCGAACATACGGACGCGATCCTGCGTGAATTCGGGCGCGGCGACGCCGAGATCGCAGAGTTGCGTGCGGGATCGGTGATCGGGCCCGCCTACGCCGCGGCGAATGGATTACGGTCGTGAGCGGGCCGCACCGGACCGTAGCCGGTGGCTCCGGTCCGCCGGGGGGTAGTGGCCGTTGCCGTTCGGCCGGTGACCTGGTCACGGGCCGGGGCGCCGCGGCCAGGCGCCCGATGCTCGGATACCGCCGGTGAGCGCGGAACCGGTGGCCGGAACGGACGCGGCGCCCGGACTACTGGTCGCCGACCGGGACGGAGTGCGCACTGTGACTCTGAATCGCCCGCATCGCAAGAACGCGATGACCTGGGCGATGTGGCAGGAACTCGCGGATGTGCTGCGCGATACCGGCGGCGACCGCGCGATCCGGGCGCTGGTCCTCACCGGCGCCGGGGGCGCGTTCTGCTCGGGGGCCGATATCTCGGTACCCGATGCGCGGCATCCGATGGACAAGATGCGGATCTTCACCGATCTGGCCCAGCAGCTGCACGATCTGCCGACTCCCTCGATCGCCAAGGTCACCGGGGTGGCGGTCGGCGCGGGCTGGAATCTCGCACTGGGCTGCGATCTGGTGGTGGCCACCCCGGACGCGTCGTTCGCCCAGATCTTCGCCCGGCGTGGGCTGTCGCTGGACCTGGGCGGTTCGTGGCTGTTGCCGAAACTGGTCGGGTTGCAGCAGGCCAAACGCCTGGCCCTGTTCGCCGAAACCATCGATGCGGCACAGGCCGAGGCGCTCGGGCTGGTGACCTGGGTGGTGGCGGCCGAGGAGATCGATACGTTCACCGACGAGGTCGCCGACCGGCTCGCCGCCGGGCCGCCGGTGGCGCTGGCACAGACCAAGGCGTTGCTCAACGAAGGCGCCGATTCGACAATGCGGGAGGCCCTGGCCGGCGAGGCCCGGGCCCAGGGAGTCAATTTCGCTACCGCCGACGCGCCGGAAGCGTACGCGGCCTTCGCCGGGAAACGCTCGCCGCGGTTCACCGGCACCTGGTCGCTGCCACCGGCCGGCGGTGAGAAAAGGAGCGGGTAGATGCGGGAAGTTGTGATCGCCGGCGCGGTGCGGACACCGGTCGGCAAACGTAAGGGCGGCCTGTCCGCGATGCATGCCGCCGATCTCTCGGCGCTGGTGCTGCGGGCCCTGGCCGAGCGCACCGGGGTCGACCCGGCGCTGGTCGACGACGTGATCTGGGGTTGCGTCTCGCAGGTCGGTGACCAGTCGAGCAATATCGGCCGCTACGCGGTGCTGGCCGCCGGCTGGCCGGAGTCGATTCCGGGCACCACGGTGAACCGGGCCTGCGGATCCAGTCAGCAGGCGCTGGATTTCGCGGCCCAGGCGGTTATGTCCGGACAGCAGGACCTGGTGGTCGCGGGTGGGGTGGAGGTGATGAGCCGGGTACCGCTGGGCGCCGCCCGCGCCACCGGGCAGCCCTACGGTCCGTCGGTTTTCGCCCGGTACGACGATTTCTCGTTCAACCAGGGGATCTCCGCGGAACTCATAGCCCAGAAGTGGGGTTTCACCCGGACCGTCCTGGACGAGTATTCGGCGCGCTCGCACGAACTGGCCGCCGCGGCCCAGGACCGTGGCGCGTTCACCGGGCAGATCGTCGCGGTGGACGCGGCCGCCGGGGAATTCACCGAGGGCGGGCGGATCACCGCGGACGAGGGGATCCGCCGGGGGACCACGGCCGACAAGCTGGCGAACCTGAAACCGGCGTTCCAGGACGACGGCGTCATCCACGCCGGGAATTCCTCGCAGATCTCCGACGGCGCCGCCGCGCTGCTGGTGACCACCGCGGAGAAAGCGGCCGAACTCGGGCTCACTCCGCTGGTGCGCTATCGCGGTGGGGCGGTGGCCGGCTCCGATCCCGTGCTCATGCTCACCGGGCCCATCCCGGCGACCGAGAAGGTGCTGCGCAAGACCGGGCTGGCCCTGTCCGATATCGGCGTCTTCGAGGTCAACGAGGCGTTCGCGCCGGTCCCGCTGGCCTGGCTGGCCGAAACCGGCGCCGCCCCGGAACTGACGAACCCCCTGGGCGGCGCCATCGCGCTCGGGCATCCCCTGGGCGGCTCGGGAGCGGTGCTGATGACCCGCATGATCCATCACATGCGGGACAACGGGATCCGCTACGGGCTGCAAACCATGTGCGAGGGCGGCGGGACCGCCAACGCCACCGTCGTCGAACTCGTCTCCTAGGAAGATCATGCGTCGCGATCTGTTCACCCCCGACCACGAAGCGTTCCGGGAGCTGGCCCGCGAATTCATCGAGAAGGAGATCGTCCCCCACTACCCGGACTGGGAGAAACAGGGCCGGATGCCGCGGGAGGTCTTCCGGCGTATGGGCGAACTCGGCCTGCTCGGCACCGCGCTTCCGGAAGCGTACGGCGGCACCGGCCTGCGGGACTACCGCTACAACGTGGTGCTGCAGGAGGAGGCACAGCGGGCTCTGGTGACGCTCAGCACCGTGCGCACCCAGCTCGACGTGATCCTGCCGTACTTCCTGGAGTACGCGGACGAGGCCCAGCGGGAGCGCTGGTTTCCCGGTCTCGCCGACGGCACCCTGCTCACCGCGGTCGCCATGACCGAACCGGGTACCGGCTCCGATCTCGCCGGGATCCGCACCACCGCCGTCCGCGACGGCGACCACTACGTGCTCAACGGCGCGAAAACCTTCATCACCGGCGGTCTGCTCGCCGATCTGGTGGTCGTGGTGGCCCGTACCGCCACCGATCCGGACAACCGGCGCGCGGGCCTGACCCTGCTCGTGGTGGAGGACGGGATGGCCGGTTTCGAACGTGGCCGGGTGCTGGACAAGATGGGCTGCAAGGTGCAGGACACCGTGGAGCTGTCGTTCACCGATGTCCGGGTTCCGGTGGCGAACCGCCTGGGCGAGGAGGGTGCCGCCTTCGGCTATCTCGGCCACAATCTGTCCCAGGAGCGGATGACGGTGGCGGTGGGGTCGGTGGCGCAGGCGCGGGCGGCGCTGGCGGCCACCATCGAGTACGTGAAGGAGCGCAAGGCGTTCGGTACACCGGTGGCCTCGTTCCAGAACACCAAGTTCGAACTGGCCGCCATCTCCGCCGAGGTCGAGGCCGGGCAGACCATGGTGGACCGCGCGGTGCGCGATCTGGTGGACGGTGAACTGTCCGGCGCCGACGCCGCCCGGGTGAAGCTGTTCGCCACCGAGACCCAGGCCCGGGTCGTGGACCGTTGCCTGCAGCTGTTCGGCGGCTACGGCTACATGATGGAGTACCCGATCGCCCGGCTCTACACCGACGCGAGGGTGGCGCGGATCTACGCGGGAACCAGCGAGGTCATGAAAGTTATCATTGCCAAAGACCTCGGTTTGTGATGTATAGCACACTTAATAATTTGATGAGATATGCGTCACAGGTGCCCGGTCGACCCTACTGTTTCACCAGTTGGTTTATCGAACGGAGTACCCGGTGATCGGTTCGCGGGATGAACATGGGGCTGATTGCCTACTGGACGCCGACTGCGCGGTCGGCCCGGGCCTACGTCCCGTCGACATCATGCGGGCGCACGCCCGCCGCCATCCGCTACGGCACCGGCTGGCGATCGTCGCGCCGAACACCGTGGACGCGGTGCGCTACGCGGGCGGGTTCATCTTCGACCGCATGATGGGCGGCTGGGAGGTGATCGCCGTGCTCACCGAGCACGACGATGTGCGCCCCCTGGAAATCCTCGGCGCCACGGTCCTGGACCTGCCCACCGCCATGGCCTCCCCGGTGCACGACACCTGGCCGGAAAGTGTGCTGCTGGCCCCCGACGTCTTCGTCTCGAACGAATGGGTCCGCACCGGCGCCATCGCCTGCCTGGACAACGGCCTGGCCGAATTCGCGGTCTGGGGTGACGACCTGCCCGCCGAACTCGCCTGCCGGGTCGCCTCGGCGCACCACCGCCTGAGCTCGGCGGCCCAGGCGTTCAAACGATGCGCCCTCGCCGCGGCGGGAATCCCCGAACTCGACCGCGAGGACGTCGAGGTCTTCCACAGCGGTGAAGTGCTGCTGGCCGACCTGCGCGGCAGGCAGGGGCTGGTCCGCGCGGTCTGATGGCGGAATCACCGGCCGGCCGGGTCGCCGTGTCGGGCCTGCGCGGTGAGGAAACGCTCGGCGAACTCCGAGAGTTCGTCGCGCTGCTCGGCGGGGTCGGTGGCGGTGGCGGTGGCGGTGACGACGATCCGGCCGACCCCTTGCGCGGTGAACGCCGCCAGCCGTTCGTCGGTGAGGTCCAATCCGCTCCAGCGGGTGTACTGCAGGGCCTCGGGGTCGCGTCCCACCTGCGCCGCGGTCGCGCGGGCCAGGTTCCACTGGGCCGCCCGCGCATCGGGCAGCAGTGCGCCGCCCGCGAAGTATCCGTCACCGCGCCTGCCCACCCGCCGGGCGGCGGCATCGCTGGAACCGCCCACATGGATGGGCAGGGTGGTCGACCGGTACGGCTTCGGGAACTGGACCAGATCGTCGAACGAGAAGAACTCGCCGTGGAAGGAGACGCCGTCCTCGCCGCCGGCCCAGAGCAGCCGCAGCACATCGATCGCCTCGTCCGCGCGCCGCCCCCTGGTCCGGAAATCCACACCTGTCGCCGCGGCCTCGGCCGGCAGTACGCCCAATCCCACGGTCAGCAGCCGCATCCGGCCTTTGGACAGGACGTCGATGGTCGCCAGCTGTTTGGCCAGTACGACCGGATCCCGGTACGGCAGCAGCAGTACACCGGTGCCCAGCAGTAGCCGGTCGGTCACCCCGGCCACGAACGCCAGAGTGTCGAGCGGGTCGAGAAACGGCAGCGCGGGGTCCACCTCGATTCCGTGCATACGGGCGCCGGGGTGCAGCACCAGATGTTCGGAGAGGTACAGCCCTTCGAATCCGAGCGCTTCCGCGTGGCGCGCGTACTCCGCGATGCGATCCGGGTCGGTGCCGAAATGGGCGGTGTTGTAGCTGACGGCGTACTTCATCGTCTTCCTTCCGATACCCACCCGGTGCCGATGCGCCCGGACCCGGTCCGGCGGACCGTCGATTCCAGCCGGAACCTGTTCCCGGAGCCCGGTATTCCCGGTCGCCGGCCCGCGCCGCGGCAGGCGGGGTGGGTGTCGTGATCCCGCGGCCGGTGCGCGAAATCCGGGCAAACGTTGCAATCCTTACGAGGATTGACGTAATGTCGGTCACACTGAAGTCGTCTCTGCCCGTCCGGGAAGGTTTGTCAGGCAGGTGTTCTCGCTGTCGTGCCCGAGATGAACGCGCGGGCCGATATCGGTGCCGCGCACCGGCGGGTCCGGCAATCGTCCGGCAAGGCAGGAATCGCGCCGTCCCCTCTCGGAACCGGCAGCGCAGCAATCTCGATGAGGTAGTGCAGTGGTGAAGAAAATCCTTCCGATGGGGGTGCTGGGACTCGCCGCGGCGCTCGTCCTCTCGGCCTGCGGTGGTTCCGGCGGGGGAACCGAACTCAGTGGCACCCGGGCCACCGGCGATCCGATCGTCATCGGCGCCCAGGCGCCGCTGAAGGGCGCCACGGCCTATCCCCAGAGCGGTTTCGGGATCGACGCCGCCGAGTACTACATCAACGAGGTGCTGGGCGGCATCCACGGCCGCCCCATCGACGTGGATGTGTGCAGCGGCGACGGCAGTCCGGAGACCTCGATCAACTGCGCGAACGGCTTCGTCTCCCGCAAGGTCCCCCTGGTGGTCGACGCGGTGGACCAGAGCATGGGTGCGGCGGTGCCCATCCTCGGATCGGCGGATATTCCGATCATCGGCACCCTGGCCGGATCGTTCCTCGCCGATCAGGCGGGTTACGGCAAGGCGTTCTATTTCACCGGACCGGTATCGTTCGCCTCGCTGAGCAGTATGACGCTGTTCGATTCGATGGGTAAGAAGTCGGCGTCGCTGGCGGTCAACGAATCGCCGACCAGTCATGCGTATGTGGACGATCTCATCCGTCCCATCGCCGGCAACCTGGGCATCGACGTCAAGGTGCAGTATCCGCCCGCCGCGGGGGCGAACCTGAATGTCGTGGCAGCCACCCAGATAGCCGACGATCCGGACGTCGCCGGGGTCATCGCGCTACCCGAGGACGCCTGTACCGACCTGTTCACGGCGCTGCGGCGGCAGGGCTACGAGGGCATGATCCTGGCCGGTTCGTGCTCGCAGTTCATCGAGCGGATGGGAGCCCAGGGCGCGGGCGTCGTCACCCAGCCGCGCCTGTGGGTGCCGCTCGCCGAGGAGTCGGCACCGCCGAAAGTGCGAGAACAGCTGGACCTCTTCGCGAAGGCGATGGACGCGGTCGGCCACGGTGACGAACTCTCGTCGCGTTCGCTCTACACCTTCGCCGCCCTGGTCAATATCGCGAACATCCTGAACGCGGCGGGCGGTACCGAGGTCACGGCCGAGACGGTGACCGCGGCATTCACGAAGGTCGCCGGATTCGAATCGTTCGCCGGACCGACCGTCACCTGCGACGGAAAACAGTGGCCCGGTGTGCCCACCACCTGCAACGGTCAGGCGATCTTCTTCGAGGTCCAGGACGACGGCACCCTCGCGCCGGTGAACGAGGCCGGCTACGTCGATCTGGATCTGTCCGTCCTGCCGCCGTCCTGAGCCGCGGCGACAACGGAGCGACCCGATGGAAACCTATCTTCAGTTCGTGGTGCTGGGCCTCGGGCTCGGAGCCGTATACATCGGCCTGGCCAACGGTTTGCTGCTGGTCTACCGATCGACCGGCATCATCAACTTCGCTCAGGGCGCCACCGCCATGTGGGGCGCGTATGTCTTCGCCCAGCTGGGCGACGACGGCACGCTGGTGCTGCCGGTCGGGAGCGTGCGGTTCGCGGAGCCGCCGCCGATCTGGGCCGCCGTGCTCATCGGCCTGCTGTCCGCGGTCGTCCTCGGGCTGATCACCCATTACCTGGTGTTCCGTCCGGTGCGCAACGCTCCGGTGCTGGCGCAGGTGGTCGTCTCCGTCGCGCTGATGCTCACGGTGCAGGCGCTGGTGGTGATCCGGTTCGGCCCGAACAACATTCCGGTCGAGGAGCTGATCCCGCCGGGATCGGTGCAGCTGTTCGGGGCGCGGCTCTCCTCCGCGGAAATCCTCATGGCCGCGATCATGGTGGCGACTTCCGTGCTGATCTGGGCCTATTTCGGATTCACCCGGCTGGGTGCGGCGACCCGTGCCGCGGCGGCGAACCCCCGTGGGGCCGTGCTGCTCGGCTTCTCGCCGGACCGGCTGGCCGCGATCGCGACGGTACTGGCGGCGCTCGTCGCCACGCTCGGGGTGATGCTCGGGTCGAGCCTGACCGGCCTGAACCCGATGAACTACACCCTGCTGGTCGTGCCGGCCCTGGCGGTGCTGCTGGTCGCCCGGATGGAGTCGGTCGCAGTGATCGCCGTCGCCGCGCTGGTTCTCGGTGCCTTTCAATCCCTGGTGAACCTCTTCACCGGCAAAGAGTGGTGGCCGGTATGGGCGGCGTCGGGGCTGGATCAGGTGGTGCCGTTCGTGGTGGTCATCGTGATCCTGCTGGTGTTCGGGAGCAGGCTGCCGTCGCGCGGATCGTTGCAGACGATCAAACTGCCCGACGTTTCCGTTCCCGTGTTCCGGCCGGTTCCGGCGCTGATCCTGCTCGCGGTGGTGGGCGTCGCGCTGGCGTCGTCGTCGGGTACCTACCGTTTCGGCCTGACCTACTCCATCATCCTGATGCTGCTCGCGCTGTCGTATGTGGTGATCACCGGCTATCTCGGGCAGATCTCGCTGGCGCAGACGGCATTCGCCGGCGCCGCGGGCTTCACCCTGTCCAAGCTCACCACCGGCTGGGCCATGCCGATGCCGCTCGCGATATTCCTCGGCGCGCTGGTGGCGGCATTGCTGGGCATGCTGGTCGCACTACCCGCGTTCCGCATCCGCGGCGCCCAGCTCGCCATCGTCACCATCGCGGCCGCGCTGGCCATCGAACGGTTCGTCTTCAACAACTACAGTCTGACGCCCGCCTCCGGAAACCCCATCGCGAATCCGACCCTGTTCGGCCTGAACCTCGGTATCCGGGAGGGCAGTGAAATCGCCCGCCTGCCGTTCTCGCTGCTGGTGCTCGCCGTCGCCGCCCTCGTCGTCTGGGCCTTCATCCGGCTCGCCTCGGGCACTACCGGACGGACATTCCTGGCGGTCCGGGCGAACGAGCGGGCGGCCGCCTCCGTGGGTATCGATGTCCGGCGGACGAAATTGCTCGGCTTCGGGCTCTCGGCGTTCATCGCCGGCCTGGCGGGCTGCCTGATCGGCTACAGCGCCGGCCAGCTGTCCGCGGAATCGTTCACGGTCTTCGTGGGCCTGCAGGTGCTCGCGGTCGCCTACCTCGGGGGGATCACCTCGTTCAGCGGCGCCGCCATCGCCGGAGTCCTGGGGCCGCTCGGGATTCTCTATGTGGTGTTGCACGAGGTCCTCGACCTGGGCGACTACTACGCGCTGATCTCCGGTATCGCGCTGATCGCCACCGCCATCCTCAACCCGGTCGGTATGGCGGGCGAGGCCCGCCGGATAACGGATCTGGTCCGGGCGCGCCGGAGACCGCCGCGGTCGACCGCCCACGCGCAGCGCGCGGATAACGCGAAAGAGGCGGTGGGACAACCATGACCGAGCCGACGCCCGCAGGCCTGGCGACCACCGACCTGACTGTCCGATACGGGGGAGTGGTGGCCAACAGCGCCGTCTCGCTCACCGTGCGGCCCCACGAGATCGTGGGACTGATCGGACCCAACGGAG
>NZ_JBSFRU010000145.1:0-14596 GCF_053589395.1 Nocardia sp. NPDC003345 | reverse complement strand
TTTATTTTAATGCTATGGGGAGACGGGTGTTGTAGCGGGGGCGAAAAATGGTAAAATCCGGGTGCCAAACCCCGGTGGGGGCTAGGGCCCCACCAAAATTATTGAATCCGGATTCAACTTCGATTACGGTCGGGAGCAGCGAACGGCTGCCCCCGGCGCCTCGAGCCGCGCCCCGAAGATCGGAGTCCCGAGTGGAATTGTTCACCTCCACCGACCGTGCCCGCGAGTACCGGCAGCGGCTGCTCGCGTTCATGGACGAACGCGTGTATCCGGCCGAGGCGGTGTACGCGGAGCAGATGGCCGAGGCCGGGGATCCGCACCACCATCCGCGGGTCCTGGAGGATCTGAAGGCCGAGGCGAAGAGCCGGGGGCTGTGGAATCTGTTCCATCCGCATCCGGAGTGGGGGCCGGGGCTGAGCAATCTGGAGTACGCGCCGCTGGCCGAGATCATGGGCCGCAGTCCGGCGCTGGCGCCGGAGGCGTGTAACTGTTCGGCGCCCGATACCGGGAATATGGAGGTGTTCACTCTCTTCGGGACCCAGGAGCACAAGGAGCGGTGGCTCGAGCCGCTGCTCGATGGGACCATCCGGTCGGCGTTCGCGATGACCGAGCCCGGGGTGGCCAGTTCGGATGCGACCAATGTCGAGATGCGGATGGAGCGCGACGGCGACCACTACGTTCTCAACGGCCGTAAATGGTTCGCCTCCAACGCGATGCACCGCAATTGCAAGGTGCTGATCGTGATGGGCAAAACCGATCCGGACGCGCCGAAGCACCGGCAGCAGTCGATGATGGTGGTGCCGATCGATGCCCCCGGGGTGCGGGTGGTGCGCAATCTGCCGGTGTTCGGCTATGTGGACCGGGAGGGGCACGCCGAGATCGAGTTCACCGATGTGCGGGTGCCGGTGACCGATGTGCTGAAGGGTGAGGGCGAGGGGTTCGCGATCAGCCAGGCCCGGCTCGGCCCGGGGCGTATCCATCACGCGATGCGGGCGATCGGGATGGCCGAACGGGCGCTGGAGCTCATGTGCGCACGGGCGGAGTCGCGGACGACATTCGGCCGGAAGGTCAGCGAACGGGCCAATATCCGGGACTGGATCGCGGAGGCGCGGATCGATATCGAACAGGCTCGGCTGCTCACCCTGAAAACGGCGTGGATGATGGACACCGTCGGCAACAAGGAGGCGCGGACGGAGATCGCGGCCATCAAGATCGCGGCGCCGGTGATGGCGCTGCGCATCGTGGACCGGGCCATCCAGGTCTACGGCGCGGCCGGGGTCACCGAGGATTTCCCGCTGGCGAGCATGTACGCGCATCTGCGGACGCTGCGGATCGCCGACGGCCCCGACGAGGTGCACAAACTCACCATCGCGCGCGCGGAACTGGGTAAGGCGCGGGCGGCCGCGGAGGCCGCCGCGGGCTGACCGGAGCACCGCCGCGGCGCGTATCGGCGGGAGGTGACCCGGGCGCGGGCGCCCACCGCCGGATACGTTGGATATGTCCGGTCGGCCCGGCGTGGGTCCGGTGCCGCACCGGGCGGGCACGAGGAGGCTACCCATGACGGTGGAGACCGGAACCGAACCGAGCAGACGCCGGCGGCATATCCTGCTGGAGCTGGGCTTCGCGACCACGTTGCGCGGCGACGAACTGCACGGCTCGGCGATCATCACGCCGCAGATGCATGTGCCGGGGACCGGCCGGTTGCGTACGTCGGTGCTCGCGACCTGGACCGATACCGTGACCGGACTGCTGGCGGCGCTCACGCTGGGGCCGCGGGTGCCGGTCACCCTGGAACTCGACGTGCATCTGTACCGCCCGGCCCCCGGCGCCGGTGAGATCAGGGCCGTGGGGCGCAAGATCAAGGCCGGCCGCTCGGTTTTCGTCGCCGAGGTCGAGTGGACCGTGGACGGGGAACCGTTCGCGTTCGGCGGTGGATCGTTCATGGTGTCGCCCAACGAGGAGTTGCGGCTGCCCGCGCAGCTCAGCCTCGATATGCCGGTCTCCGAGCATCTGCTCGAGGTGCCACTGGCCGAACGGGCGGGGTGCGAGCGCACCGCTGCCGGTACCGCGGTGCTGCCGCGTACCGACGACGGTCTCAATGCCTCGCGCACGGTGAACGGCGGGTTGATCGCGCTCGCCGCCGAGGAGGCGATGCTGTCGCTGGCGCCCGGTGCCACGCTGAGCACCCTCGGGTTGCGCTATCTGCAACCGGAGCGGGTGGGTCCGGTGGTCGCCGAGGCGGAGCTGCGGGCCGATGTGGCGCGGGCGACGTTGCGCGATTCGGGCAACGACGATCGCATCACCACCCTGGCGACCGGTCGGCTGTTCCCCTCTTGACCGGTGTCGCCGCAGGTCACCCGGCTGCCGGGCCGGCCGCGGCTGTTAGGATTCCCATCCGGCCGAACAACCCTGCGATGACAGCGAGCAACCGGTGAAAGCCCAGGAAGACAGTGGTTCTCCCGGGTCGGCGGCGACCTCGGGCGGGTCCGCGCGACCGGCACCCAAGAGCCGGCGCGGGGTACGCACCCGCGGCGCCCTGGTGGACGCGGCGCGGCGGGTTTTCGAAGAGGACGGTTTCCTGGACGCCCGCATCGGCGATATCACCCGGACCGCAGGGGTGGCGGCGGGTTCCTTCTACACCTATTTCGACAGCAAGGAAGAGATCTTCGCCGAGGTGGTGGCCCAGGTCCGTGACGAGATGCTGCATCCGCACGTCCGGGTCCGGGGCGGTAGCGACGATCCGCGGGACTGGATCTCGGCGGCCAACCGCGAGTATCTGAAATCGTATCGGCGCAATGCCCGGCTGATGGCGGTGCTGGAACAGGTGTCACGGATCGACCCCCAGTTCGCGGCCCTGCGCGCCGAACGCGCGTCGGCGTTCGTCGATCGCAATGCCGCCCTGATCCGGGACCTGCAGGAACAGGGTGTGGTGGCGGCCCGGCTGGACCCGCGCGTCACCGCGCTGGCACTGTCGAGCATGGTGAGCAAGATGGCCTATCTGGTGTTCGTGGAGGGGGAGAAGATCGATACCGCGACCCTGCTCGAAACCCTCGACTGGATCTGGTTCAGCGCATTGCGGTTGCCCGGATCCGAGTGATCAGCGCGGCACGGTCTCGCGGCGGGCCCGCCGCTGCCGGATGGTCACCCATCCGTAGGTGAGGGCCGCGCCCACCAGAAGCGCGAAGCTCGCCAGCAGGCTCGGAATCGCCAGATCCTGGGCCCGGTTCAGGTATTCGGGAGTGGCGCTGTTGTAGCCGTCGATTCCGAGCGCCCGGCTCGCCGGGGAATGCCAGTCGTCGGCGTCACCGCCGTCGGACATGAACAGGCAGAAGTAGGTCAGGGTGATCAGGTACGCCCACAGCAGGCACAGCACCGCCGGGCGGGCGGGACCGGTGGCGGTGGCGAACGCGCTCGCCGGTGCGAGTAGCCCGTAGCCGATCCAGCCGAGCACGGCGACGACCACCAGCCACACGGGGGCGCCGAGTACGAAGAGGAAGGCGAAGATCCAGCCCGGTGAGACCGTGAGCCGCAGGACCAGATCCAGCGGCACGACCACCATGATCGCCACGGCGGTCACCCGCATCCATATCGTCGTGCCCGGCATCGGCTTCGCCCTCCCGCTCGTCTCCGCGTGCGCTACCGAGTGTGGCGGGCGCGGCCGGGACCGGGATGAGTAGTCCTACTCCTTACCGGCGGGGGTTTCCACCGCGGCGCGGGGCGGAGTGAAACCGCGGAACCGGCGCAGGTAGCCGACGACCCGGCGCAGCGGCACCGCCCGCGGCCAATCATCGGGCCGGAAGTAGGCGTCCGTGCCGCCGTCGACGAATATGACGCTGCCGCAGAGGAATTCGGCGGAAGGCGACAGCATCATGCAGACCCAGTCGGCGATATGACCGGGTTCGCCGTAGCCGCCGGTGGGTACCGGGAAGGTCTCGACGGCCCTGGCTTGCCCGGGTGAGGCGAGCTGGCGTTCCAGCAGTGGGGTCAGGATGGCGCCGGGGGCGATGACATTGAGCCGGATCCCGGCTCCGGCCCACTCCGGACGTACCGCGTTGCGCCGCGCCCAGCGGCTCACCGCGATCTTGGAGGACGCGTAGACGAAGGTGCCCGCCTGCTTCCCGAACATCCGCACCGAGCGCACCGCCCGTTCGGTATCGCCGGCCAGGAACGCCCGGACCGTACGGCTCTGGACCAGGGGCACGGTGGTACTGGAATTGCTGCCGAAGACGACCGCCCGCGCGGACCCGGCCGCGGCCAGCGCCGGCCGCCAGCCGTCCAGTAGTTCGACCACGCCGAGATAGTTCACCGCCGCGATCACCGGTAGCCGGGCGGGATCGGGTGCCGGGCCGAGTCCGGCGGCGAGCACGGCACCGTCGAGGCGGCCGCCGGCCGCGGCGAGAACTCCGTCGACGGCGGTGCGGCGGCCCGCGGCGGTCGACAGGTCGGCGACGATATCGGATTCCTGGATATCGACCCCGATGACCCGGTGGCCCTGCGCGATCAGCTTGTCGGCGACCGCCCTGCCCATCCCCGAGGCCGCCCCGGTGACCGCGTAGACACCCATCCACTATCCCTTCGTCCGACCCGGGCGGAGGCCCGCCCGTGATTTTCGTCGGAGTCTGTCAGAACCGCGGAGGCTGTCAAGGGCACCGGCTCACTGGGTGAGAGCGCGCGCCGGACTCAGAAGGGCAGGCGCAGACGCTGCGGCAGGGTCAGGCAGACCAGCCCGAAATCGTGACCCACCTCGACGTTCACCACCGTGGACGCGCCCTCGCGGAATCGATCCGGGCCCGCGGACACGATATGGCGGCCGATCACCGCGGGCCGCCAGTCCGCGGTGTAGATACCGGGCTCGTCTTCGCTGACGGGACCGAATGTCCCGCCCCCGGGGCTGTCGTTCACCCAGTCCTGGAAAGTGATCCCGCCGCCCGGGGCGCCGGCGGCCACCGCTGTATAGGTGCAGCCGACCCCGTACTGGAGGAAGCCGAGGCCGAATCCGCCCGTGACCCGCACACCGGACACATCGGCCGAGGCCGCGGGCGCGAATGCCGCGGCCGCCGCGACGATCGCGGCCGTGGTGAGTCCGATACGCAAGAGGCTCATGGCGTGTCTCCGGTCCTCGGCGGTGCCTGCGGGTGGAAACTCCTGTGTCAGTAGTGCAGCACGCCCGGAACACCGGGCACAGTCCCGGCGGGTCACGAAGTGGGCGCGGAACAACCGCCGGGTGTAACGCGCGCGCGCCTATCCGTGAATAACGGTGCGTAAACGTTATCGACCCCGGATCGATTGCGGAGAGAATGCTGACGGGCCCGCTACCGGCCGAGTCCGGGATATCGCATCGGTCTATAACCGTTGCACCGGGCGAGTTTCGGGGAATTACTGCCCGGTAATTTGGTTATTGGGCAGCAATTTAAATGATCAATTCTCCTTTTAATCGTGGATATGCGCGTTAACTCGGAATATCGGTATGGTCCTGTGCGCGAAGTGAAATCGCAGCCGCCCGCCTCTCCCGGACGGTCCACGTGAGAAGGAATTGAACGTAATGAAGTTCGGCACTTTCGCCGCCACCACACTCCTGGCCGTCGCCGCTGTAGGAATTTCCGCCGCGACGGTGCACGCCGAACCGGCCGCGCCGGCTCCCGAGCTCCAGAGCGAAGGCATCGACCAGGGCGTCGCCTACGAGACCAGCGTCGACCAGAAGACGCAGACGATCACCACCGAGGTGCGCGACGGGCTGTTCGAGCTGACGCCCGACGGCGCCAAGGCCGTCCTGAAGGCCGTCAGCGGAGTCGTGGTGGCCGAGGTGCCGCTGAAATACGACGTCTCCGGTAGCGAGATGGAGGTCGCCCACGAGATCAGTGCCGACGGCACCACACTCGAACTGACCCCGACCGTCTCCGCGAAGAACATCGGCGAGATGCGGCCCGTCAGCTCCATGGCCCGGCTGACCGACGAACTGAACAAGAACGTCGCCGGGGTCGCGGTCGGCGCGGTGGTGGGCGGTCTGCTCGGCGCGCTCGTCGGACTGGGCTTCCTGAGCATCATCACCGGCCCGATCGGCCTGGTCGTCGGCGCCGTGGCCGGCGGCTACATCATGGGCGGCCAGCCGTTCGGTGACGCCGTGACGGCGGTTCTGCGCGGGGAGCCGTGACCCAGCCGGAGCAGGAGGACGGCGGCCGCCCGCCGCTCTCGCAGCAGGACAAACGCGCCCGCGTCGGGGCGACCGCGGCGGCGATCGCGATCGCGGCCGTGGTCACCTCGATCGTGCTGGGTATCGGCGTGGCCGCGTTGCTGGCCACCGCCGGCGGCGACGAGGAACCCACCGGGAACCTCGCCGCACCGAGCCCCGCGGCCACCACCGCCCAGCCTGGAGTCACCACGGCTCCGGTGGCTTCGGCTGTACCCTCCTCGGCGCCGCCTTCCTCCGCCCCGACCACCACGCCGCCGGCGTCCGGGATCGCGGGTGAGATGAACAAGGAGGCGAAGGAAGCGCCGCCGAAGGTGCAGGTCGCGGCCGGTGAATGTGTCAGCGGCTTCGGCGAGAAGGACGTCACCAAGGCCGACTGCGGCAGTGCGGAATCCCGGTACAAGGTCACCAGCGCGGGCCCGCCGGGCACCACCTGCCCGGCCGACGCGGATTCCAGCCACACCGTCGCCGATACGACGATGTGCCTCGATATCGACTGGGTCGTCGGCAGCTGTGTCGACGTCTCGGGTGATCAGCCGCAGCGCATCGAATGCGGACCCGGTGGGATGCGGGTCGTCAGCATCCTGCCCGAGACCAACAATGTGAACGCGTGCCCGTCGGCCGACAACGGATTCGTCTACGACGAGCGCCGATTCGTGGTGTGTTTCGCCGATCTGTAGGGCTGTGCCCGGCCGGCCGGATCCCAGCGGTCCGTAGCCGGCCGGGCGCCCCCGGGCGACGGCGCTTTGTCCGGTTCGCGCGATAATGGGGCCATGGTCCTGACCCGGCGCCGGTTGTTGCAGACCGGTACGGCCGCCGCGGCCGCCTTGCTGGCCGGGGCCGGCATGGTGAGTAGCGCGCCCTTCCGGGCGCCGCGCCTGCTCGGTGATCCGTTCACGCTGGGCGTGGCCTCCGGTGATCCGCTACCCGATGGTGTGGTGCTGTGGACCCGGCTGGCACCCGATCCCTTCGCCCCCGACGGGCTCGCGTCCACCGCCCGCGCACCGGTCACCGTCGAATACGAGGTCGCCGAGGACGAGCGGTTCCGCCGCGTCGCGGCCCGCGGCAGCGCGGTGGCCACCCGGGAGCTGGCGCACAGCGTGCATCCGGAAGTGCGGGGTCTGGCTCCGGATCGCTGGTACTTCTACCGCTTCCGGGCGGGCGGGGCGATCTCACCGGTCGGCCGCACCCGTACCGCGCCGGCGCCGGGCGCCCGGGTCGATCGCCTGCGGTTCGGGGTGGCGTCCTGCCAGCACTGGAGTTCGGGCCACTACACCGCCTACCGGCATTTGTGCGACGAGGACCTCGACCTGGTCGTCCATCTCGGGGACTACATCTACGAGATGGAATGGGCGCGCGGGCGTGCGGGCGTCGAGATCCCGGCCGCGCTGCGCGCGGAGGCCACCGACCTCACCGGGTACCGGTTGCGCTACGCGCATTACAAGGCCGAACCCGAACTGCGGGCCGCGCATGCGGCTTTCCCGTGGGTGTGCACCTTCGACGATCACGAGATCGACAACAACTGGGCCGGGTTCGATCCCGGGGCCGGTATCGATATCCATCTACTGCCCGCGCTGTTCCGGCGCCGCCGTGCCGCCGCGTTCCAGGCCATGTACGAGCATCTGCCGCTCCGGCTGGCCCAGCTGCCTTCGGGGCCCCATACGCGAATGCATCGCCGCTACACCTACGGCGGGCTGGCCGATCTCACCATGCTCGACACCCGGCAGTACCGTTCGCCGCTGGTGTGCGGGGACGGCGCCAATCTGGTCACCGACTGCCCCGACCGCTTCGCCGCCGATCGCACGATTCTCGGTGCCGGGCAGCGGGAATGGCTGATCGACGGACTCACCCGTTCCACCGCCCGCTGGCAGATCCTGGGCAACCAGGTGGCGATGGCGCAATCCGATCACGACCCCGGACCCGCCGTCGTCGTGGGTACCGACGCCTGGGACGGCTATGTGGCCGATCGCGATGCCGTGCTCGCCGCGGCCGCGGCGCGTGGCCGCGGCGAGATGGTGGTACTGACCGGTGACCGGCACGAGAACTATGTGGCCGATATCCGCGGCGACTACCGCGATCCGGGATCGCCGGTGGTGGCGACGGAGTTCACCGGTACCTCGATCACCACCGGCCGCGACGGCGCCGATCTCACCCCGCGCGGGCGGATGCTGCTGGCCGCCAATTCCGATATGAAGTTCTTCAACGGGCAGCGGGGTTATCTGCGGGTCGAGGTGGACGAACGGCGGCTGCGCACCGATTTCCGGGTGGTCCCCTATATCCGGGAGCCGGGTGCGCCGGTGAGTACCCGGGCCTCGTTCGTGGTCGAACACGGCACGCCGGGCGCGTATGCCGCCTGGGATCCGGGAGTGGCGCCCGCCGATATGGACGACGCGGGCCCCGGGCAGCGTCCGGTGGTCGGGGCGGGCGGATGAGCCGACGCCGGAATTGGCCGGAAATGCCGATTTCGTGTCCGTGCGTATGTTTCCTCCGGCGTGACCCAGGCCATAGTCTCGAATGATGTCGAGTTCCGCTTCCAGCCCCGGCACCGGCGCCGGGCCCGGCCAGACTTCCGATACCACCGGGCAGGACCCGGCCTTCGATTACGACGTGCTCGTCATCGGCTCCGGATTCGGCGGCAGTGTGAGTGCCCTGCGGCTGACCGAGAAGGGCTACCGGGTCGGTGTCGTCGAGGCCGGGCGCCGGTTCGCCGACGACGAGTTCGCGGCCACCTCGTGGCGCGCCAGACAGTACCTGTGGGCGCCTTTCCTCGGCTGCTTCGGTATCCAGCGCCTCACACTGCTGAAAGACACCCTGATCATGGCCGGCGCGGGGGTGGGCGGCGGTTCGCTGGTCTACGCGAACACGCTCTACGAACCCCCGGAGAAATTCTTCCGCGACGGCCAGTGGGCGCATATCACCGACTG
Organism: Nocardia sp. NPDC003345; assembly: GCF_053589395.1. Classification (NCBI taxonomy): domain Bacteria; kingdom Bacillati; phylum Actinomycetota; class Actinomycetes; order Mycobacteriales; family Nocardiaceae; genus Nocardia; species Nocardia sp. NPDC003345. The sequence goes on along the minus strand of NZ_JBSFRU010000145.1, from coordinate 5,485 downwards.
GAAAGACGAGCTCGACCCGTACTACGACCAGGCCAAACGCATGCTGGGGGTGGCCACCAACCCGGCCACCACCGCGCCGGACCGCGTACTGAGCGAGATCGCCGCCGAACTCGGCGTCGCCGATTCCTACCAGCGCACCCCGGTGGGCGTGTTCTTCGGCGGGCCCGGCGCCCGGCCCGGTGAGGATGTCGCCGATCCCTATTTCGGCGGGGTCGGCCCGGCTCGCCGCACCTGCACACATTGCGGCGAATGTATGACCGGATGCCGTCACAATGCCAAGAACACCCTGGTCAAGAACTATCTCTATCTGGCCGAACAGGCCGGTGCCACAGTGCATCCGCTGCGCACCGTCACCGATGTGCGGCCGCTTCCCGGCGGCGGGTACGCGGTGAAAACCGTGACCACGGGCCGCTGGATCCGGAAACAGCGCACCACCTACACCGCCGAGCAGGTGATCTTCTCCGCGGCGTCCCTGGGCACCCAGCGGTTGCTGCACAAACTGCGCGACTCCGGATCGCTGCCGAATATCTCCGGCCGCCTGGGTTTCCTGTCCCGGACCAATTCCGAGGAACTGCTCGCGATCCGCAGCCGGGACAAGAACACCGATTTCACCAAGGGGGTGGCCATCACCTCCTCGATCCACCCGGACGCCGATACCCATATCGAACCCGTGCGCTACGGCAAGGGCAGCAATGTCATCTCGCTGATGGGCAGTGTGATGGTGGACGAGGAGCCGGGAGTGTCCAAACGGCGCCTCTGGTTCCGGGAGATGTGGCGGCACCGCCGGGATCTGCCGCATCTGCACAACCCGCGCGGCTGGTCGGAGCAGATGATCGGCCTGCTGGTGATGCAGTCGCTGGACAATTCGATCACCACCTACACCAAACGCGGCTTGTTCGGCCGCAAGATGACCACGCGGCAGGGTGAGGGCGCCCCCAACCCCACCTGGATCCCCGCCGGTCACGATGTGGGCCGCCGGGTCGCGGACAAGATCGACGGTATTCCCGGCGGTGCCAGCAGCAGTGTGTTCAATATTCCGATGACCGGCCACTTCATCGGCGGCTGCGTGATCGGTGAGAGTCCCGAAACCGGTGTGGTGGACCCCTACCACCGCCTGTACGGGCATCCGGGCCTGCATGTGATCGACGGTTCGACCATCTCGGCGAACCTCGGGGTCAACCCGTCGCTCACCATCACCGCGCAATCCGAACGCGCGGTGGCGCTGTGGCCGAACAAGGGAGAGACCGACGGGCGGCCTCCGCTCGGGGCGCCCTACCGCCGGATCGCGCCGGTGGCTCCGCTGTCGCCCGCGGTGCCCGCAACCGCGCCCGCGGCGCTGCGGCTGCCGCTGACCGTGGTGGACCGCCGGGAGCGTTCCGCGGTGGTCGGGGGCGAACAGATCTCCTGATCGGAGCTATTTCCCGGAACCGGATAAAGCGGACACCGGGTCGTCTGCGGACGCGCGCCGGCGACCCGGGTCACCGAGTCTGTGAGGCCCTTCACATAAGCTGGGAAATAGCTGATCGGAACCGGTCGGTTGGGGCCCCGCGGCCAGGTGTTGCGTTTACCCCGGGCATATGCCGGGTAACGGTTTGGAGTCGATACTCTCCGGAACCCGGTCGCCGGTGAGCGCGATGTCTTGGGTCGGCCGGGCCGACGCGGATGCGTACGCCGGAGAGGACTGACCGTGACGGACCAGCAGCCGGAAGCACCACCACTGGAAGCACCACAGCTCAAGAAATCGGTAGCGGCCTCGGCCATGGGCAACGCCACCGAATGGTTCGACTACGGCGTCTACGCCGCCACGGCCACCTACCTGACCGACGCCTTCTTCCCGGGCGAACTCGGCACCCTCGGCACCATGCTCGGGTTCGCCATCTCGTTCCTGCTCCGCCCGCTCGGCGGGATGGTGTGGGGTCCGCTCGGCGACCGGGTCGGCCGCAAGGTCGTGCTGGCCACCACCATCCTGATGATGGCCGCGGCCACCGGTCTGATCGGCGTACTGCCGACGCACAGTCAGGTCGGAGTGCTCGCGCCCATCCTGCTCATCCTGTTGCGCGTGGTGCAGGGCTTCTCCACCGGCGGTGAATACGGTGGCGCGGCCACCTATCTGGCCGAATGCGCCACGGACAAGAAGCGCGGATTCTTCGGCAGCTTCCTGGAGTTCGGCACCCTCGGCGGCTTCGTCGGCGGCTCGGCGGTCGTCCTGCTGTGCCAGTTGATCCTCGGTTCGGACGCCATGCACGACTGGGGCTGGCGGATCCCGTTCCTGATCGCGGTCCCGCTCGGCGCCATCGGCTGGTACCTGCGGACCAAACTCGACGAATCGCCGGTGTTCACCGAGGTCAACGAGCAGGAGCATCCCGACACCGGCCTGCGCGTCCTGCTCACCGACTACCGCCGCGAACTGCTGACCCTCGGTGGGCTGGTCATCGCGCTGAACGTGGCCAACTACACGCTGCTCACCTATCAGCCGACCTATCTGGAAAAGACCATCGGCCTCGACGAGTCGACGACCACGGCCATGATGCTGATCGGCCAGTTGATCATGATGGCGTGTGTGCCGTTCTTCGGCAGGTTGTCCGACCGGGTGGGACGCCGTCCGATGTGGCTCACCTCGCTGATCGGTCTGGCGGTGCTGTCGGTTCCGATGTACTGGCTGATGGGCGTGGGGACCGGCTGGGCCATCGTGGGCTTCGTCGTACTGGGTCTGCTGTACGTCCCGCAGTTGTCGACCATCTCGGCGACCTTCCCCGCGATCTTCCCGACCCATGTCCGGTACGCGGGCTTCGCCCTCGGCTACAACATCTCCACCGCCGCCTTCGGCGGGACCGCCCCGCTGGTCAACGAGGCAGTGATCGAGGGGACCGGCTGGAACCTGTTCCCGGCCCTCTACATGGTGGCCGCCTCGTTGATCGGCCTGGTGGCATGGTTCTTCCTGCGGGAGACCGCGGGTACCTCACTACGCGGCACCGAGGTACCCGACGCCGCGACCGATACCGAACCCCCGGCGACGGAAAAACAGTCCGTCGTCTGAGCCCTCGAAAGGGTCTGCCCCGATATGAGCGATACCCGGAACCCACCCATCGCCGATGTGGTGAACTCGGCGCTGGAACAGACGATTCCGGTGGCCCACCGGATGGGTGTGCATGCCGAGGAGGTCCGGCGCGGCTACGCCGCGGCGACCGTGCCCGCCGAGGGCAACGGCAACCATTTCGGCGTGATGTACGCCGGGGTGTTGTTCACGGTGGGGGAGATCCTGGGCGGCGCGATCGCGGTGGCGAGTTTCGACACCGCGAAGTTCTATCCGCTGGTGAAGGATCTGCGGATCGTATTCCGCAGGCCCGCGACCACAGCGGTCCGGGCGCAGGCCACGCTGGACGACGCCGAGATCGAGCGGATCTCGGAGACGGCGGCCGCCGACGGCAAGGCCGACTTCACGCTGCGCGCGGTACTCACCGACAGCGACGGTGTGGTGGTCGCGGAGACCGAGGGGCTGTACCAGCTGCGGGCCCATCCCTGATCGTGGTGACCGGGTCCGGCCGGGTGTGGATCGAGCGATCCGCACCCGGCCGGACCCGCGCGGGGTCAGAATCCGGCCGACCCCGACGGCGGTGCGGGCGGCACCATGCGCCACGGTCCGCAGTTGCGGGTTCTGAATCCGGCGTCGGTGGGTTTGATCGTCACCCGCAGCGGGCCCAGTTCCGTGACGTTGTTCTCGATGATGTACTTCATATTCGTGTTGTCGCCCTCGAGCTGCCAGAGGCGCCGCCAATCGCAGGGTCCGGCGGGATCGGCGGGACCGGGCGATTCGTAGACGCCGGGCCGGATATCCACACCGACCCGATAGACGCCGTCCTGCGATATGTGATCGGCCGGTTCGGCCGCCGCGATACCGCTGCCCAGCACGGTCGCCGCCGACAGCACCGCTGTGGCGATCAGGAGCGTGCCTGCACGCATTAGTTACTCCTCGGTAATTCCTTTATCTGCATCGAGATTCCCCCCGGATCTCCCCGGCACGTCTACCAGAGCCGCGGAACGGATTTCGGGGAATGGCGATAATTCCGGATATTCCGCAAGGAATCGGGTCCGAATTCCGGTGCGGACGGTGAATTCGAAACAGAAATGATTCTGTGGAGAATTCGGCCGGGTGCCCGGCGGGCGGCCGTGCCGCGCCGGTGACCACCCGCTCGGCTCGCGACGCTGCGCTCAGTAGGGTGGTCGGGTGGCTGAGCGCATACCCGTGGTGATCGTGGCCGGATTCCTGGGCGCGGGGAAGACCACCCTGCTCAACGATCTGCTGCGCAACAACCGGGGGACCCGGATCGGCGTGATCGTCAACGACTTCGGCGCCGTGAACATCGACGCGATGCTCGTGGCCGGGCAGGTGGACGCGATGGTGTCGCTCGGAAACGGCTGCGTGTGCTGTGCGGTGGACGTCGGTGAACTCGACGGCCTGTTCACCCGGCTCACCGAACCGCGCGCCGGTATCGATGTGATCGTGGTCGAGGCCAGCGGGCTGGCCGAACCACGGAATCTGGTGCGGATGGTGGTGGGCAGCGAGAACACCCGGATCCGCTACGGCGGGCTGCTCGAGGTGGTGGACGCCGCGGAATTCACCGCCGGGCGGGAACGCCATCCCGAACTCGCGAGCCATCTGCGGCTCGCCGATCTGGTGGTGGTGAACAAGGCCGACCGGATCGAGGCCGGGGAACTGGCGCGGTTGCGGACCGAGATCACCGCCCTCACCGGCGGTGCGCCGGTCTATGCCACCAGCTACGGGCGTATCGACCCGGGACTGCTGTTCGACCCGCGGCACCGGCTCGCACCCCGAGCCGGTGAACAACTGAGTTTCGAGGAACTACTGCTCGACGACGAGCACGGCTGTCACGACGGGCACACCGGCGGGCACCGGCACCTGCACGACGAATATACGAGCCTGGTCGTCACCGCGGCCGTCCCGCTGCACCCGCGCCGATTGCTCGATTTCCTGGAGAACCCGCCCGCCGGCCTGTTCCGCGCCAAGGGGTTCGTGAGCTTCCCGGTCCCGGGCCACGAAAGCTATATCGTGCACCTGGTCGGCCGGGCGATCAGCCTGGAACCCGCGGGCCGGGCGGGGCCGGCGCACACCGAGCTGGTGCTCATCGGCACCGGCCTCGACGCCGCGGCCGTACCGGAGCGGCTGCGTGAGACCGAACATCACGGTGACCCGCTGGACGACGGGGCCATGCTGCCGGTCTTCCGCTACGTCCCGCAGCCCGCCGCGGTCTGAGCCGAACCGGTCACCCGCAGGCGTTCACCCATTCGGAGAGCCCGTCGGCGAACATCTGCCGCTTCCAGATCGGCACCTCGTGTTTGATCCGGTCCACCAGGGTCGCGCAGGCCGCGAACGCCTCGGCGCGATGCGGTGCGGCGACCGCCGTGACGATCGCCGGATCGCCGACCCGCAGGTTCCCGACCCGGTGCACCGCGGCCACGGGCAGCC
>NZ_JBSFRU010000144.1:0-14682 GCF_053589395.1 Nocardia sp. NPDC003345 | reverse complement strand
CGCACCGACCACGCCGAGATCCTCGGCCAGTCGCAGCGCCAGCTCCTCGGCCCGCCCGGCCAGCTCCTCGGAGAGCCCGGGCGCGGGGGCGATCACCACCGCGCACTGGCCGTTGTGCTGCACGGTCTCCACTACCGGCCACGTCGCGGCCTGACCGTACGGGGATCGGGCCACCATCGCCGACAGCTCCCGTTTCAGCGGGACCCGGACCTCCGCCAGCAGTTCCACCCCGGCGCCGAGCTGGTCGGCGGCGATCTTCGCGCCCTCCTCGGCGTCGGCGGGCATCCACACCCCGCGTCCGTCGTACCCGCCGCGGACCGCCTTGAGCACGATCGGCCAGCCGTGCTCGTCGCCGAACCGCACCGCGTCGGCCTCGGATTCGATCATCGCGAACGCCGGCACCGGCAGGCCGCGCGCCGACAGTTCCCGGCGCATGGCGAGTTTGTCCTGGGCGAAACGCAACGCGCCCGGCGGCGGGAGCACGTTCACCCCCTCCGCGACCAGGGTCTCCAGGTGTTCGGTGGGCACATGCTCGTGATCGAAGGTGAGGGCATGGGATCCGGTGGCGGCCCGGCGCAGCGCGGCGAGGTCGGTATGGCTCCCGAGTACCACGTCGGGGCTGACCTGGGCGGCGGGATCATCGGGGCGTTCGGCCAGCACCCGGAGCCGCTGACCCAGCGCGATGGCCGCCTGATGGGTCATCCGCGCCAGCTGGCCGCCGCCGACCATGGTGACGGTGGGCATCGCCGAGGGATCGAAGGTACGTGCGTTCACGTCGGACAATACTGTCACGTCCTGCGGTAACGGTGGCTAGCGGTATGCTCGCGAACTGTGTCATTCGTCGACGGCGTGGTGCGCGTCCTCCCGCAGCCCCTTCAGGAGATCGCCTTCCGGCAGCGCGAGCTCATCAAGTTCGCGATCGTCGGGGCGACCACGTTCGTCATCGACAGCGGCATCTTCTATGTCCTGAAGTGGACGGTACTGGAGGAGAAGCCGATCACCGCGAAGATCATCGCGGGTGTGATCGCGGTGATCGCCTCCTACATCCTCAACCGGGAATGGTCGTTCAAGAACCGGGGCGGACGCGAACGGCACCACGAGGCGCTGCTGTTCTTCGCGGTCAGCGGGATCGGCGTGGTGCTGAGCATGCTGCCGCTCTACGTCTCCCGCTACGCCTTCCAGCTGCACCAGCCCACGGTCAGCTTCATGGTGGAGAACATCGCCGATTTCATCAGCGCCTACCTCATCGGCAACCTGCTGCAGATGGCGTTCCGATTCTGGGCGATGCGCCGCTGGGTGTTCCCGGACGAGGTGGATCAGATGATCGAAGACCTGGAAGAGTTCGTGGAGGAAGAACACCACCGGCGTCTCGGACGCTGAGCGCCCGGCCACTCCCCCGATCTCTCGACGCTTCGGCGGCTTCCCGGACGCGCCTGTCCGGGCCGCCCGCTCTTCGACAGCCCCACCGGATCAGCGGGGCTCCCCCGCCCGCCGGTTCTCCATACGCCCCGCCAGCGGTTTTCCGAGGAATACCGCGAACAACGCGGGGCGGCGGCGTTGCAGCTCCAGACGCCCCCCGTCGGCCTCGATGAGCGCCCGCGCCAGCGCCAATCCCACACCGGTCGAACCGGCCCCCGAGAAACCGCGGTCGAATATATGCGGCGCCAGCTCGTCGCTGACGCCCTCGCCCTCGTCGGCGACCTGCACACAGACCAGCGGTTCACGATCCCGGCCCGGCCGCACCGTCCGCACCGACACCGTGCAGGGACCGCCGCCGTGCATGAGCGCGTTGTCCACCAGAACCGTGATCGCCTCGCGCAGCCGGGAGCCGGTGATCGGCGCCCGCAGTGATTCGTCGCCGGTGAGCGTGAGGGTACGGCCCGCTTCGTAGAAGGGGTGCGACCACTCGGTGACGATGCCGCGTAGTTCATCCATCACCGGTACCGGGTCGCGATCGGTCGCGTCCTCGTCCCGGGAGGCCCGGACCAGGTCGTCGATGGCCTCGGTCAGCCGGTCGACCTGCGCCATCGCCTCCTCGGCCTCGTGCACGACCTCGGGGTCGGTATGGGCGGACAGTTCGTCCAACCGCAACCGGACGGCCGTCAACCGGCTGCGCAGCTGATGGGAGACATCGGCCACCAGCGCGTGCTCCCGTTGCAGCCGGCCGGCGATCTCGACGGTCGCCGAATCCAGCACATCGGAGACCCGGTCGAGTTCGGCGATACCGTGCCGGCGCGGGTCGGGCCGGAAATCGCCCATCGCCAGCCGGGCCGCGCGGGCGGCCACATCACGGATCGGATCGGCGACCCGGCGCGCGGTGACGATCGCTACCGTGATGGCCGCGCCCAGCGAGAGGGCCACCGCGAGCGCCACACCGGCGACCGCCTGCCGCTGCCGCGCCTTCATCGGGGTGGCGGGTACCTCGAGCCGCAGCGACCCCTCGGTGCCCATCGACAGGGATTCCACCAGTGGATCGTCGACCGTGGCGGCGCCCACCTCCACCTTGGCGGCGTTGTCACCGGGCGCCGGATACACCACCGTCAGCCGGCCGCCCTCCGGGACCAGCGGTTGCACGGTGCGCAGATCGAGACCGCCGCGCACCACCCCGCTATCGCTCTCCTGCACGATGACCTCGGTGGAGATGAGCTCCAACCGGCTGCGCAGATCGTTGCGGGTGATGTCCTCCACCCACAGCCACGCGGTATAGGTGAGCGGCACCCCGAGGATCACGGTCGTCAGCATCAGCACGGTCAGCATCGACCGCAGAATCCGCCGCCGCACGTCAGTCGGTGTTCAATCGGAAGCCGACTCCGCGTACCGTGACGATCCGCCGCTCGGCCATCGGGCCCTCGTCCCCGATCTTGCGGCGCAGCCACGACATATGCATGTCCAGGGTCTTGGAGCCGCGTAGTTCCGCGTCACCCCAGACCTCGCGCAGGATCGTCTCCCGCGCGACCACCTGCCCGGCGCGGTCGATCAGTACCTTCAGCAGTTCGTATTCCTTGTTGGCCAACCCCACCTCCACCCCGTTGACCATTACTCGCCGCGCCGCCGGTTCCAGCCGGATCCCGCCGACCTCCACCGCGTCGTCGCCGATACCGCTGCGCCGCAGCAGGGCCCGGACCCGGGCCAGCAGTTCCGCCAGCCGGAAGGGTTTTCCGACGTAATCGTCGGCGCCCGCATCGAGGCCCACCACGAAATCCACTTCGTCGGTGCGGGCGGTGAGCATCAGGACCGCCATCTCCGCGCCGCGGGCCCGGACCTGCCGGCAGACCTCGAGACCGTCCATCCCGGGCAGTCCGAGGTCCAGGATCAGCAGGTCGTGGTGTCCTTCGAGCGCACGATCCAGGACCGCGGGGCCGAAGCTCTCCACGGTCACCGAGTAGCCCTCACGGCCCAGCGCCCGGGAGAGCGGCGCCGCGATGGCCTCGTCGTCTTCGCCCAGCAATACGGCGGTCATGCGACCACATTACGGTCCGCCGCGCCGGTACCCGCGTCCTCACGACCCGATCACGGCCGGGGCGCCGCGGTGTCAGTAGCCGCTGTACCGCGGCGAGGCCTCGAAAACCTGGTGGTAGAGCATCGCGTGCACCTGTTCGACATCCGGGATATCGGCGTATTCGAGTGGTTCCTCCGACGAGGAGCCGATGATGAGCGCCCCGGTGCCGAACATCCGGTCGACCAGTCCGTGCTGGAACTGAACGCTGGAGATACGGCTCATCGGGATATCGATACCGCTGTGCGTCAGGACGCCCTCGCGGACCAGTACCCGGCGGTCGGTGACGATGAAATGGGTCGACTTCCAGCTCACGATCGGCGAGACACAACGCCAGGCGAGGATGAGCAGCCAGACGACCAGAATTGTCAGCAGCAGCGCCGTCCGCACGGTGTCCTCGGTGGTGCGCCAGACGAGGCCGCCGAGGAAACCGGCCAGCGCGGTCGCGACGATGAGCGTGACGATGGGCCAGAAGAGCATCTTCCAATGCGGGTGGGTATGCAGGATCAACTCTTCGTCGGGCGCCAGCGCATCCTCCGGATAACCCATGGGCGCACATTACCCCCAAGAGATGCCACAATGCCCGAGGCGACCACCGCGGCACCCGCGCGATTCGGCGGACCCGGTGGGCCGGTTGTCCCACGCTCGTGGCGGGAAGCCGGGGCCGATACCGGAGCACAGGATTCCGGGCGCCCCGCACCGCCGCACTCGCTCGACCGAGTTTCTGCGCAAGCCATACGACCCCGCTCCTCGCGGCGCCTCCGCCGCCGAGCGGGACGCCCGCGACGATCGGAGAAGTGCGTGACCAGAGAACTGACCCAGCTCGAACTGCTGATGGAACTGGAGCCCGTGGCCGAAGACGGTCTGAACCGGCATCTGTCGATGGCCGGGGATTGGCATCCGCACGATTACATCCCGTGGGACGAGGGCCGCAATTTCGCCGCCCTCGGCGGGCGGGATTGGGAGCCGGGGCAATCCAGGCTCGGCACGGCCGCCGAGGCGGCGATGATCACCGGACTGCTCGCCGAGGACAATCTGCCCGCCTACCACCGGCTGATCTCCGAGAACTTCTCCGAGAACGGCGCCTGGGGCACCTGGGTGGGGCGCTGGACCGCCGAGGAGAACCGGCACGCCATCGTCATCCGCGACTATCTGGTGGTCACCCGCGGTGTCGATCCGGTCGCATTGGAACGGGCCCGGATGGCGCATATGTGCAGCGGCCTGGACAACCCGCCGGACTGGTCCGGCCTGCTGGAGAATGCCGCGTTCATGACATTCCAGGAGATGTCGGCCGGGGTATCGCATCGCGATACCGGCGCGCTCTGTGCGGACACCACCGCCGATCGGATACTGCGGCGGGTCGCCGCCGACGAGGACCTGCACGTGATCTTCTACCGGGGGCTGTGCGACGCCGCCCTGGATCTGGTTCCGGACCAGGCGATCCGCGCGATCGGGCGGGCCCTGGCCGCGCTCCGGGCGCCGGGTGCCGCGACGCCGGGAGCGGCGGACGGCCTGCACGACCCACGACGCCTCCTCACCGAGGTGATCGATCCGGTGCTCGCCGAGTGGCGGATCTTCGACCGTGGCGATTTCGGCCCGGAGGGCGAACGGCGCCGCGAGGCGGTGGCGGTGCTCCGCGAGGATCTGGCCGCCGAGTCCGGGCGGTACGAGGACCGGCGCACCCAGATCATCGAGCCGGTGTAGGCGGCGGCGCGCCCGGCTCCCGCACGGGCAGGAGCCGGGCGGTCAGTCCTGGGGTCGCAGATGGGTCACATCACCGGCGGCGACGGCCTCCTCGCCGATCAGCAGCCGGCCGGCGGAGTCGATATCGCGCGCGATACCCGTGAGCAGCCGCCCCCCGGGCAGTTCCGCGCGCACCGGCGCACCGAGCGTCGCGCAGCGCTGCCGGTATGCCTCGGCGAGCACGGTCGTATCCCAGCCGCTGTCGCGCCATTCGGTGTATCGCCGGCCGAACTCGGTGAGCAGGGCGAGCACGAGCGCGGTGCGGTCGGGTTGTCCGGCACCGCAGAGGGTGAGCGAGGTGGCGTGCGGGACGGGGAGTTCGTCGGCGGTGAGACTCACGTTCAGGCCGATGCCCACCACGATCGCCGGCCGCGGCCCGGTGGCCGCCACCTCGGCCAGGATTCCGGCGAGCTTACGCCCCTCGACCAGCACGTCGTTGGGCCATTTGAGCGCGGCCGGGACCCCGGTTCCGGCCCGGACGGCGTCCACCGCCGCGATCCCGGTGAGCAACGGAATCCAGCCGAGCGATTCGGCGTCCACTCCCTCGGTACGCACCAGCATCGACAGGGAGATCTGGGCGCGCGGTGGACTCGACCAGGCTCGGGCGAGCCGGCCGCGGCCGCTCTCCTGGGCCTCCGCGACCAGGGCGATCCGGTCGGTGTCCGGATCCGCGGCCCGCGCGATCAGATCCGCGTTGGTGGATCCGGTCGATTCGACCACGTCGATACCGGTGAAGAACGCCGTCCGGTTTGCGGTCAGCGCTCGCCGCAGCTGTTCGAGATCCAACGGGGGCCTGTGCATTCAGGGCACGCTACCGGCGGACCCGGCGGTCACCGCAAGGTGGTGCGGTGACCGCCGGGCACCTAACCGGCGAGGTCGTATCCCCCGAGGCGGGTAACCCCGCGATCCGCCTCCATCTCCTCCGATTCGGCCTCTTCGGCCACCGGCGCCGGATCGGTGACGGCCGGTTCGGGTTCACCCACCCGTGCGGTGAAGGCCACCGCCTCCGGGTGCGTGCCGGTAAGAGTCGTCCAATGCCACATAGCGGACCACCTCCCCTCTGGACTCCAAAAGTGGTCTGTTACAAGGGTATTGATCACGCCGCGGGAGCGAAAGCGAATTAACGGCCGATGACCGCCGCACAACCCGTCGCGACCGACGTCGTGACAGGTCACCAGGGAGATTCGCGATCAACATAAGTGGCGCCTACGATGTACCCACCTGGGGTTTTCCCGACCAGGCGCTACTGACCAGTAGCCAGATGTGGGTTAACAGGCCGGTAGGGCTCTGGTTACACTCCGAGCCATGACGAGTGTCCAGCAGCAGCCCACGCCGGATTCGGCAGGTACGCCCGATATCCACACCACCGCCGGCAAACTGGCTGACCTGCGGAACCGGCTCGAAGAGGCCCAGCATCCGATGGGCGAAGCCGCGGTCGACAAGGTGCACGCCAAGGGCAAGATGACCGCGCGGGAACGTATTCTCGCCCTGGTAGACGAGGGTTCCTTCGTCGAACTCGATGCCCTGGCCCGGCACCGCAGCGTCAACTTCGGCCTCGACAAGCAGCGGCCCCTCGGCGACGGCGTGGTGAGCGGATACGGCACCATCGACGGCCGCGAGGTCTGCCTGTTCAGCCAGGACGTCACCGTATTCGGCGGCAGCCTCGGCGAGGTCTACGGCGAGAAGATCGTCAAGGTCATGGACCTGGCGCTCAAGACCGGCCGGCCGCTGATCGGCATCAACGAGGGCGCCGGCGCCCGGATCCAGGAGGGCGTCGTCTCGCTCGGCCTCTACGGCGAGATCTTCCACCGCAACATCCAGGCCTCCGGTGTGATCCCGCAGATCTCGCTCATCATGGGCGCGGCCGCGGGCGGACACGTGTACTCGCCCGCACTCACCGACTTCGTGGTGATGGTCGACGAGACCAGCCAGATGTTCATCACCGGCCCGGACGTCATCAAGACGGTCACCGGCGAAGAGGTCACCATGGAGGAGCTGGGCGGCGCCCACACCCATATGGTGAAGTCGGGAACGGCCCATTATGTGGCCTCCGGCGAGCAGGACGCCCTCGACTACGTCAAGGATCTGCTGTCCTACCTGCCCAGCAACAACCGCGCCGAGGCGCCCCGCTTCCCGGCCTCCGATCCGATCACCGGCGCGCTCGAGGATTCCCTCACCGAGGAGGACCTCGAACTCGACACCCTGATCCCGGATTCGCCGAACCAGCCCTATGACATGCACGAGGTCATACGGCGGCTGCTCGACGACGACGAATTCCTCGAGATCCAGGCCGAGCGGGCCATGAACATCATCGTGGGCTTCGGCCGGGTCGACGGCCGCAGCGTCGGTATCGTCGCCAACCAGCCGACGCAGTTCGCCGGCTGCCTCGATATCGACGCCTCGGAGAAGGCCGCCCGGTTCGTGCGGACCTGCGACGCGTTCAACGTCCCGATCATCACCCTGGTCGATGTGCCCGGCTTCCTGCCCGGTACCGACCAGGAGTACAACGGCATCATCCGGCGCGGGGCCAAGCTCCTCTACGCCTACGGTGAGGCCACTGTGGGCAAAATCACGATCATCACCCGTAAGGCCTACGGCGGCGCCTACGACGTGATGGGGTCCAAGCATATGGGCGCCGATGTGAACCTGGCCTGGCCCACCGCCCAGATCGCGGTCATGGGCGCCTCCGGCGCCGTCGGCTTCGTCTACCGCAAGCGGCTCGCCGAAGCCGCCAAGGAGGGCGCTGACGTCGACAAACTGCGCCTGGAGCTGCAGAACGAGTACGAGGACACGTTGGTGAACCCCTACGTCGCCGCCGAGCGCGGGTACGTGGACGCCGTGATCCCGCCGTCGCATACTCGCGGCCAGATCGTCTCCGCGCTGCGCCTGCTGGAGCGCAAGATGGTGACCATGCCCCCGAAGAAACACGGCAACATCCCGCTGTGATCCGGCGATAGGCTCTGTAGGCCGGACACTGAATTCGGGTATGCGATCGGTGTCCGACGGTCGGCCCGCCTCAGCGCGCGGCGATCAAAGGCAAGAGAGAGGATCTGGCACTGTGACGATCGTGGCAGAAGAAGAGGTATTGGCCGCAGCCGAACTGGACCTCGCCGCCGGCGAACCAGCGGTCGATACCCCGAGCGGGGACGACGCGAACGCGACTGCCGAGACCACCGGCAGCGGGCAGCCTTTCCTCGTCATCGAGAAGGGCGCGCCCACCGACGCCGAGATCGCCGCTCTGGTCTGTGTGTTCAGTGCCGCCGCGGCGGCCGGTGCCGCCCCGGCCGATTCGGGCCCCCAGGACCTCTGGGGCCGCCCGACCATGCTGCACCGGGGCAACTCGCCGTTCTCGCCGTACTCCTATCCGCAGCTCTCCCACCTGCGTTTCTGATACCGAATCCAGGAGATCTCCCGACGTGACCCGGCTGGTCCTCGCGTCCGCGTCACCGGCCCGCCGGTCGGTGCTGCGCGCGGCAGGTATCGAACCCGTCGTCCGGATATCGGATGTGGACGAGGACGCCGTCGCGGCGGCCCTCCCGTCCGGGACCGGCCCGCGCGAAATCGTGGTCGAACTGGCCCGCGCCAAAGCGCACGCGGTGGCCGCCACCCTGTCCGGTGAGGTCGCCACCCTCGGTGGCGACCTCATTGTGGTGGGTTGCGATTCGATGCTGCTGATCGCCGGCGAACTACAGGGCAAACCGCATACTCCGGAGGTCGCCCGGGCACGCTGGCAGGCCATGGCCGGTCACTACGCGGATCTGGTGACCGGACACTGTGTACTGCGGCTGCGCGACGGTACCGTCACCGCGGAGGCGAACGACTGCAGCGCCACCACGGTGCATTTCGGCACCCCGGACCCGGCCGAACTCGATTCCTATATCGCCACCGGCGAACCGCTGCAGGTCGCCGGTGCCTTCACCCTCGACGGGCTGGGCGGCTGGTTCGTCGACCGGATCGACGGCGATCCGTCCAGTGTGGTGGGCATCGGCCTACCACTGCTGCGCCGACTGCTCCAGAAAGTGGGCGTCGGCATCGCGCAACTGTGGACCGACCATCCCTGAGGGCGACGTTCCGCGCACCACCCGGCCGCCCTGTTGCCCCGCCGAGGGCGTGAGCGGGCCGGATGCGGGCCGGGGTTCCCCGTTTACCGACGCCGAGGCCGGCGGCAGCTGACTACCGGGCGGCACCACCTGCCCGGAAACTCGCGACATCCGGGCCGCCTGTCCCGCGGCCGGATCGATCCGTCCCGGGCCCGTGTTCGCCCGGCCGGTCGAGACCGGATGTTCGGCTCGCGCGCTCTCCGCGGCGGCCACCCGCCGCAACAGCACCTCACAGGTCTCCTCGGCCACGAACGGCCGGAGTTCGGCCTCGATCCTGCCCGCCGCGCCGCCGCGCTCCAGCAGGGCCTCCAGCAGGCCGCGATGTACGCCGCAGACGACCTCGGTATGTGTCCGGGCCAGATCGCGGAGCGGACAGGCGGTCAGCCGCACCACCACGCCCTCCTGCGGATCGCGGCCGGAGACGTCACGGGTATCGCGTTCGGGGGCGAAGCCCAGCTCCGACATCAGCGAGACCACGCGGTCCTTGGCGTCGTGCACCGATTCGATGGTCGCCGCGTTCTCCGTGTTCGCGGTGTTCTCCTCGGAGGTGGCGAGTCTGCCGCCCCAGGCCCGGCCCGCGGCCAGTCCGGCCGCCGCCTGCTCCTGCGGACCCGGTCCGAGCTGATCGGCGAGTACCTGGGCCAGATCCTGGTATCCCATGGTGCGCTGGACGGCGCGGTAGCCGATACGGGGCCGGCCCCGGCCACGCGGAGGTTGCTGGAACTGCCGCACCAGGGATTCGCGGGTGAGAATATCGAGGTGGAAGCGCACGGTGGTGACATGCTGACCGGTCACCTGGGCCAGCTGCTGGGCATCCAGGGGCTCGCTCGCGCCGCGGAGGATCGCGAGCAGGCGCCGCCGCGGCCAAGAATCAGACATAGCTCACCCCTCCTTCGGGGAGACTTTATCGGAGTCATGTGCGACTAATCCGCCCATTGCACCGACTCTGTGCTCTGCGACAAGGTCACGTCAAGTCACACTTACTATCCAAGGTGCGGCTCGAACCTGTCGTCAGCACTGCCCGCCTCCTGTGAAGGACCCTGAACGTGCCCGTCGCCCCGGACCCATCTCCCGCTTTCGGCTCGTACGCAAACCCACACCGTTTGGTAACCACCGAGTGGCTGTCGGCAAACCTCGGCACCCCCGGTTTGAAGATTCTCGAATGTAATGCCGACGTCCTCCTCTACGGCATAGGGCATGTTCCGGGTGCCAGCAAGCTCGACTGGCGCAGTGATCTCGACGACCCGGTGACCCGTGACTATATCGACGGCGAGCGCTTCACCGAACTCATGCGCTCCCAGGGCATCGAACACCACGACACCATCGTGCTGTACGGCAATGACGGTAACTCGCACGCCGCGCACGCGCTGTGGGTTTTGACCATGTTCGGCCATCGCGACGTCCGCCTGCTCGACGGCGGACGCGATGCCTGGATCGCCGAGGGCCGCGATACCGTCTTCGAGACGCCGGAACCGTCGCGTAGTGGATATCCGCTGGTAGACCGCGACGATACGGCCATCCGGGCCTTCCGGGAGGATGTCCTCGCGGGTCTCGGCACGCCGCTGGTCGACGTACGCTCACCCGAGGAGTACGCGGGCGCCCCGGGCGAGGGCGGCGCCGGTACGCCGCTGCGCGGCGGGCATATCCCCACCGCCGTCAACATTCCGTGGACCAGCGCGCTCGGCCTCGACGGGCGCTTCCGCGGCCGCTCCGAACTCGACGCGATCTACGGCGAGATCGGCACCGACGGCCCGCTGACCGTCTACAGCGCGGTCGGGGAACGTTCGAGTCATACGTGGTTCGTCCTGAAGTATCTGCTCGGCCGGGAATCGGTGCGCAACTACGACGGATCGTGGACGGAATGGGGCAACTCGGTGCGCATGCCCATCGCGACGGGCTTGTGACGCGGTACGGAATTCGGGCACCGGAGGAGTCGATTGCGCAGGTGGCGCCGTGAATCAGGAACCGCCCGGGCGGCCGGTTGATCCATAGACGCGTCTATTGTGATCTGTGACCTACTGGCGGGTAGGGCTATCCGAGTTCCGGCATTGTTGGCAGACTGCCTACACTCGCCCGGAGACATTTGTCGACACGGGCGCGGAGCCCGCGTAGCGGATCCGAACCCACGGAGACGGCGCCCACGAAGCGATCCGATCCTGATTCGGAACCGGACGAGCGGACCCCGATCCGCGGGAGCGGAGCCGAAGCGCGGCTCATCCCGCAGAGCGACCAACAGAGATTGCAACAGGAGGCTCAGTGCCCAGCCATGCCAGCGCGCGGATCACGAAGGTACTCGTAGCTAACCGAGGCGAGATTGCCGTGCGCGTTATCCGGGCGGCCAAGGATGCCGGTCTCGGCAGTGTCGCGGTATACGCGGAACCCGATGCCGACGCTCCCTTCGTCAAGCTCGCCGACGAAGCGTTCGCCCTGGGCGGGCAGACCTCGGCCGAGTCGTACCTGGTCTTCGACAAGATTCTCGACGCCGCCGCCAAATCCGGCGCGGACGCCATCCACCCCGGCTACGGCTTCCTGTCCGAGAACGCCGATTTCGCCCAGGCCGTCCTCGACGCCGGGCTGATCTGGATCGGGCCGTCCCCGCAGTCCATCCGCGACCTCGGTGACAAGGTCACCGCGCGCCATATCGCCGAGCGGGCGAAGGCGCCGATGGCCGCCGGTACCAAGGATCCGGTCAAGAACGCCGACGAGGTCGTCGAGTTCGCGAAGAAGTACGGCGTGCCGGTCGCGATCAAGGCGGCGTTCGGTGGCGGCGGCCGCGGTATGAAGGTCGCGCACACCATCGAGGAGATCCCCGAACTCTTCGAATCCGCCACCCGTGAGGCCGTGGCCGCCTTCGGCCGCGGCGAATGCTTCGTGGAGCAGTACCTGGACAAGGCCCGCCACGTCGAGGCCCAGGTCATCGCCGATCAGCACGGCAACGTGATCGTCGCCGGCACCCGCGACTGCTCGCTGCAGCGCCGCTTCCAGAAGCTGGTCGAGGAGGCCCCCGCGCCGTTCCTCACCGACGACCAGCGGGCCCGTATCCACGCGTCGGCCAAGGCCATCTGCAAGGAGGCCGGCTACTACGGCGCCGGCACCGTGGAGTATCTGGTGCAGGGCGATACCGTCTCGTTCCTCGAGGTGAACACCCGCCTGCAGGTCGAGCATCCGGTCACCGAGGAGACCTCCGGCCTCGACCTGGTGCGCCAGCAGTTCCGCATCGCCAACGGCGAGAAGCTGGAACTCACCGAGGATCCCACCCCGCGCGGCCACTCCTTCGAGTTCCGCATCAACGGCGAGGACGCGGGCCGCGGCTTCCTGCCCGCCCCCGGACCCGTCACCGCCTACTCCGAGCCCACCGGCCCGGGCGTGCGCGTGGACTCCGGCGTGGTGGCCGGCAGCGTGATCGGCGGCCAGTTCGACTCGATGCTGGCCAAGCTGATCGTCACCGGCGAGAACCGCACCCAGGCGCTGGAGCGGGCGCGGCGCGCGCTCGCCGAGTTCCATGTGGAGGGGCTCGCCACCGTCATCCCGTTCCACCGGGCGATCGTGGAGGACCCGGCGTTCATCGGCGACGGCGAGTCGTTCGATGTCTACACCAAGTGGATCGAAACCGAGTGGAAGAACACCGTCGAACCGTTCACCGGTGGCGCTCCCGCCGATGAGGACGACGAGCCGCGGCAGAAGGTCGTGGTCGAGGTCGGCGGCCGCCGGGTCGAGGTCTCGCTGCCGGGCCAGTTCTCCGTCGGTTCGGGCGCGCCCGCCGCGGTGGGCACCCGCAAGAAGCCGAAGCCTCGTACGCGGGGCGGCGCGGGCGGCGGCGCCGCCTCCGGTGACGCGGTCACCGCGCCCATGCAGGGCACCGTGGTCAAGGTCGCGGTCGAGGAAGGTCAGTCCGTCGAGGCGGGCGATCTGATCGTGGTGCTCGAGGCCATGAAGATGGAGAACCCGGTCAACGCGCACAAGGCCGGCGTCGTCACCGGCCTGAACGTCGCGGCCGGTGCGGCCATCACCCAGGGCACGGTCCTCGCCGAGATCAAGTAGCACCCTTCGCGGCGGACCGCCCCCGGCCCGCCGCGAACCACTGCGCTACGGCATACGACGGCCGGACCAACAGTTGATGCACAATGCCCCGGAGCGGGTGCGCGATCGATGATCGCCACCCGCTCCGGCGTATGGTGACCTGGTGAGCGCAGTACAGCCGACGGTCGCGGAGGTGATCCGCGACCGTTTCGTATCCGGTGGCCGGTCCGACAGCCATCGGCTGGTTCTCGTGGTCGAGGGCGGCGGCAGCCGCGGCGTGTATTCCAGCGGTATGGTGCACGCGCTGGAAGAGCTCGGCCTGGCCCGGGTCTTCGATGCCGTCTACGGCACCTCGGCGGGTGCGATCAACGCCGCCTGGCTGCTGTGCGGGCGGGCCGGACGAGGTATGAAGGCGTGGACCGACGCCGCGATCATGCGCCGGGCCATCGACCCCACCCGGATGCTGCGCGGCCGCCCCGCCTTCGATCTGCAGTACCTCGTGCACAAGGTCTACGACGGCTTGCATCCGATGGACTTCCCGGCGATCCTGGCCAACGAGACCACCTTCCACCCCATCGCCACCGATATCCACACCGGCCTGCCGGTCGACCTGCATCCCTACATCGTCGACAAGGCGACACTCCAGACCGCGCTCCGCGCCTCCTCCGGCCTGCCGCTGCTGGCCGGGCCCCCGGTGGCACTCGCCGGGCGCAGGTACTTCGACGGCGGTCTCTCCGAAACCGTCCCGGTCCGCACCGCCTTGCGGGCGGGCGCGACGCACGCCCTCGTCCTGCGCACCCGCCGATCCGACGAACGCCGCCCACCGGCCCCCTGGCTGCACGACCTGGTCGGCGGCAGCTACATGCGCTGGACCGCCCCCGGCGCCTACCGAGCCTGGAAGGCCCGTCCCGGCCAGCAGGCGGTAGAAGACGGAGTTATCGCCGGTATGGGCGCGGCCGCCCACCAGATCCACCCCCCGGCCGGGTCACCGGATATCAGCAGCGTCGAAACCGACCCCGGAATCCTCACCCGCGGAATGCGAATAGGCCACCGCGCCGTCACCGAATTCTTGGACAGCCTGGGCCTGACCGCCTCCATCCCAGCAGCCCCCGGCGCCACAGGAACCTGAGAAGCCGCCCACCTCACCCATCCCCCGGGGACAAACCGCACCAACACCCACACACTCGGGCCCGCTACCAGCGTCACCACCGGTTCCGATCCGCATCCGGCTCATCCACAGAATGGGTCACCTCCTCGGCGCCGAGTCCAGCGAGGCCCACAAAGGGTTCGGCCCGCGTCTGCTGTCAGCGCTCGAAGCGATGC
>NZ_JBSFRU010000143.1:0-14805 GCF_053589395.1 Nocardia sp. NPDC003345 | reverse complement strand
CGGATATACCGGGTCAGTTCGTCCTGAGCCGGTCCTCGACCGGCAACCGCGGGTGGGAGCGTCGGCGGGCCGATTCGCGGCCTGCCCGCGCGTACGCCGGGACGACCGGCCTCGACCGGACCGGCGGTACCGGTGTCGAGCCCGACCGGCGGGTGTTCAGGGCAGGAACAGGTCACGGTCGGGCTCGGGCAGCCAGCACCCGCGCGCGGCGTCACGGTTGTAGCCGTCCCGGAAGTGGGCGATCAGGGCAGCCAGCCCGGGGTGCGGATCGGTGCGGTCCCACAGCAGCGCGTGCGGGTAGGCCGGAGTGGGGTCGACCACCCGGACCCGGCGGATATGCGGGTGCCAGGGCAGCTCGAACCCGTCGCCGTTGAACGTCGACAACGTGGCGGAACCGGCGATATGGTCCAGCAGCGCCTCGATCGGAGCCGGACCGCGATCGGCGTCGGGGAAGAGCTCCGCACGGGGCGTGCGGTCGACGATCACACCGCTGAACCGGCTCAGGCTCTCGTAGAAGTCGGCCCATTCCGACGGCACCGCCGCGCCGGGCACCCAAACGGTCTCCCCCGCGAGTTCGGCAAGTGCGACCGCCTCGCGGCCGGCCAGCGGATGATCCCTGCCGACCAGCAGATGCAGCACATCGAGGTACGCGGGGATTGCGGCGATCTTGTCGGGTAGCGGTCGCGGGCCACCGTACGCACGGGCGAACGCGACATCCGCGCGCCCGCTCAGCAAGGCGTCGCGAGAGGTCACCCGACTGTTGGTGAGAACCAGTTCGATATCGGCACCAGGTTCGCGGGCCATAAAGAAACGCACCGCCCGCGTATCGGCCAGACGCTCCCCCAGCACCGCCACCCGCAGTGGTCCGGGATGCCCGCTTACGGTGGCGACCGCCTCGTCGGCCAAGGCCAGCAGCGCCCGCGCGTGCGTGCCGAACCGCACCGCCGCCGCGGTCGGCCGAGCCCCGGTCGGGACCCGGTCGAAGAGCGCGGTCCCGAGTTGCCCTTCCAATCGCGCGATCCGTTTGGACACCGCCTGCTGACTGATACCGAGCACCCCGGCGGCCAGCCCGAACTGCCCCTCGTCGGCCACCGCCAGAAAAGCCCGCACAGCCGCCAGATCGAGATCGGTCACCGTGGCTCCACCTACATCCATCAGTTGTCGTATCACGCGTGCCTATTGTTCGACTGACCACATTCTTACTGGTCATATGTACCGCGAACGACCATATACGCCGCCCGGATACGACAACCGGACGGTATACGGATCGACGGCACGGGGTATCCATGGCGACCGCTTCTTTCGTGCATCTGCACAACCACACCGAGTACTCGATGCTCGACGGTATGGCCAAGGTGGACCCGCTGTTCACCGAGGCCGAGCGCCTGGGCATGCCGGCGGTGGGGATGACCGATCACGGCAATATGTACGGTGCGGCGGAGTTCTTCCGGCGTTCCCGGCAGTCCCCGGTGAAACCGGTCATCGGTATCGAGGCGTATGTCGCGCCGGAGTCGCGGTTGTCGAACAAGCGGGTCTTCTGGGGCGATCCGTCGCAGAAGTCCGACGATATCTCCGGTTCCGGCGCCTACCTGCATATGACGTTGTTCGCCCGCGACGCCGCCGGGCTGCGCAACCTGTTCCGGTTGTCGTCGCGGGCCTCCTTCGAGGGACAGCTCGGGAAATGGCCCCGCATGGACGCCGAGTTGATCGCCGAACACGCGGAAGGTCTGCTCGCCACCACCGGCTGCCCGTCCGGCGAAGTGCAAACGCGGTTGCGGCTGGGGCAATTCGATGCCGCCTGTGCGGCGGCCGGGCGGTGGCGCGATATCTTCGGCCCGGAGAACTTCCTGCTCGAGGTGATGGATCACGGCCTGTCGATCGAACGGCGGGTGCGGACGGATCTGCTCGCCGTGGGCGAGAGGGTCGGGCTGACGCCGCTGGCCACCAACGACTGCCACTATGTGGTGCGGCATCAGGCGGACGCGCACGAGGCGATGCTGTGCGTGCAGACCGGCCGGACACTCTCGGATCCGGCGCGTTTCCGGTTCGGCGGCGACGGCTACTACCTGAAATCCCCGGCCGAGATGCGGGCGCTGTGGGACGACGAGGTACCCGGCGCCTGCGACACCACGCTGGCGGTGGCCGAACGCATCGAACCGTATGACGAGGTCTGGGAATTCCGGGACCGGATGCCGGTCTTCCCGGTGCCGGAGGGGCATACCGAGGACAGCTGGCTACGGCACGAGGTGGCCGCCGGACTCCGCTGGCGCTTCCCCGGCGGGGTTCCCGGCAGCTACCACACCCGCGCCGGCTACGAGCTGGACATCATCCGCGACAAGGGTTTTCCCGCCTATTTCCTGGTGGTGGGAGATCTGGTGGCGCATGCCCGGCGGGTGGGTATCCGGGTCGGCCCCGGCCGCGGCTCGGCGGCCGGGTCGCTGGTCGCCTACGCGCTGGGGATCACCAATATCGACCCCATCGAACACGGGTTGCTGTTCGAACGGTTCCTGAACCCCGAACGGCCCTCGGCGCCCGATATCGATATCGATTTCGACGACCGGCGCCGCGGCGAGATGATCCGCTACGCCACCGAACGCTGGGGCGCGGACAAAGTGGCGCAGGTGATCACGTTCGGCACCATCAAGACCAAGGCCGCCCTCAAGGACGCCGCCCGAGTCCAGTTCGGCCGGCCCGGTTTCGCGCTCGCCGACCGGATCACCAAGGCGCTGCCGCCGCCCGTGGCCGCCAAGGACATCTCGGTCGCCGGAATCACCGACCCCGGCCACGAACGCTACGGCGAGGCGGCGCCGGTGCGGGCGCTCATCGACGCCGACCCCGATATGCGCCGGATCTACGACACCGCGGCCGGACTCGAGGGCATGGTGCGCGGCGCCGGCGTGCACGCCTGCGCGGTGATCCTGTCCAGCGAACCGCTACTCGATGTGGTGCCGCTGTGGAAACGCCCGCAGGACGGCGCGGTCATCACCGGCTGGGACTATCCGTCGTGCGAGGCGATCGGCCTGCTCAAAATGGATTTCCTGGGCCTGCGCACACTCACCGTGATCGGCGACTGCCTCGACAACATCCGCGACAACCGCGGTATCGAGATCGATCTCGACACCCTGGCCCTCGACGACCCCGCCACCTACGCCATGCTCGCGGGCGGGGACAACCTCGGTGTGTTCCAGATGGATTCGGCCGGAATGCGGGAACTGCTGTTGCGGATGGCGCCCACCGAGTTCAACGATCTGGTGGCCTCCAACGCCCTGTACCGGCCCGGGCCGATGGGAGTCGGCGCGCACTGGGCCTACGCCGATCGCAAGAACGGCCGCGAAGCCGTGCGCCCGATCCACCCCGAACTCGACGAACCGCTGCGCGAAATCCTCGCCGAGACCTACGCGCTGATCGTGTACCAGGAACAGATCATGCAGATCGCGCAACAGGTCGCGGGGTATTCGCTCGGTCAGGCCGATCTGCTGCGCCGCGCGATGGGGAAGAAGAAACCGGAGGTCCTGGCCCTGGAGTTCGAGAACTTCCGCGACGGTATGCGCGCCAACGGATATCGCGACGAGGCGGTGACCGCGCTGTGGGAGGCGGTGCTGCCCTTCGCGGGGTACGCGTACAACAAATCCCATGCCGCCGGATACAGCCTGGTGATGTATTGGACGGCCTATCTCAAAGCCAACCATCCCGCCGAATTCATGGCCGCCCTGCTCACCTCGGTGCGCGACGACAAGGACAAATCGGCGGTGTACCTCGCCGACTGCCGCAAGCGCGGGATCCGGGTGCTGCCGCCGGATGTCAACGAATCGGCCTCCGGCTTCACCAGCGTCGGCGCCGATATCCGGTTCGGATTGGGCGCGGTCCGTAATGTCGGGGAACCGGTCGTGGCGGCGGTGCTGCGGGCCCGCCGGTGCGGCGCGTTCAGCGGGTTCTCCGACTACCTGGCCCGGGTGGATACCGTGGCCTGCGCCAAGAAGGTGGTCGAATCGCTGGTCAAGGCCGGTGCGTTCGATTCGCTGGGGCATCCGCGCAAGGGTCTGCACCTGATCCACGCCGACGCCGTCGACACCGTGATGAGCACCAAGAAGGCCGCCGCACGCGGTCAATTCGATCTGTTCTCGGGGGAGACCGGCGATCCGGAAACCGGGTCCGTGTTCGAGGTCCCGGTCCCGCAGGAGGAATGGGAGACCCGGCCGCGGCTCGCCTTCGAACGGGAGATGCTGGGACTGTATGTATCCGGCCATCCGCTGGACGACATCGCGGGCGTCCTGGCCATATCCGGCGATACGCCGATCGCGGCGCTGCGGGACGGCACGGTGCCGCACGGCCGCCGGATCACGGCGGCCGGGATCATCGCGGGAATCGACCGGCGGGTCACCAAGAAGGGTGATCCATGGGCGATCGTGCGGCTCGAAGCCCTCGAGGCCGCCGCCGAGGTCCTGTTCTTCCCCGACGCCTACGCGCAAGCCGCCGGGCTACTCGTCGAAGACGCCGTGGTCCGGATGGAAGCACAGGTCAGCGTGCGTGACGGCCGTCGTTCTCTGCTCGGCGACCGGATCACGGCACCGGATCTGCGCAACGCGGGCGCCGGCCCGGCGCTGACCTTGACCGTCACCAGCGCCGACTGCACCCCCGGATCGGTGCGGGCCCTGCGAGAGGTCCTGGAAGCCCACCCCGGCGGCACCGAGATCAGGATCGAGCTGATCGGCGCCCGTGGCCCACAACTGCTCGCGCTCGATCCGCGGTTCCGGATCACCGCATCACCGGGGCTGATGGGTGAACTCAAAGCGTTGTTCGGGCCCGGCTGCCTGCGCTGACCACACCGTGGACACGCGCCCCTCGCGCAGGGAACGGCCATCTGGCGCGGCGCCCACCGCGGGGCACCGCGGGCCAGATGGCCGCGGGACCGATCGCCGCCAACCCGACAGGCGATCGATCCGGAACGCACGATCGGCGATCGGTGGGTGAACCCACCGATCGCCGGTCGTATTCAGCTATCGGTCACCGGGTGAGCGAGTTGCGCAGATCGGCGATCGTGGCCCGCCGCTCATAGGCGATCCAGGCGAAGATCGCGGCGAGGACCAGCGGGAAGATCGCCATGGCGGGCTCTCCGGCCAGGAACGCCTGTGTCCCGGCCGCCAGGACGGTGAGAACGGACAGCCCGGCGGCGGCCAGCGCGCTCAGGCGCGGCACCATCAGGGCGATACCGCCCGCGACCTCGACCACTCCGATGAAGATGAGCAGCCCGAACGGGATGGTCAGATTCTCCGGGGCGTTCTCGACCAGTGAGTTCGGCATCACCAGCTTCGGTCCGCCGGAGGCGATGATGAAGAACAGGCCGAGCAGGATCTGCAGGGTCCACAGGACCCGGTTGCGGATCCTGCCGGGACGGTAGGTGGCGGCGGTGGAGTAGTTCGCGGTGGGGTCGGCGGTGGTCATATCCGGTCCTTCGGGTCGGTCGCGCCGGGTTGGTAGCGCGTTCAACCGATAAGACGGAACATGGCCCGAGAAGTCATCGCTGCCGCGCGCACCGATTCGGCGGGTACGACCCGGGCGCGCCGGCCGGACAGTCCGGACCGCGTCAACCGACTCCGACGACGGGCTCTTCGCGAAGAGATTTCCCGACGGTGTTCAGATGCCCCACCGACCTGGTGTAGGAGGCGACGAAACCGGTCTCGCAATAGGGGACGCCGATCTCGGCGCAGTACTGCGCCACCATCGGCTGGGCCCGGCGGAGGTTCGGGCGGGGCATGGACGGGAAGAGGTGGTGCTCGATCTGATAGTTGAGCCCGCCGAAGGCTGTATCGATCACCGGCCCGCCCCGCACATTGCGCGAACTGAGCACCTGACGGCGCAGGTAGTCGGTATTGTCGCCCGCCGGGAACACGGTCATGCCCTTGTGGTTCGGCGCGAAGGTGATGCCCATGTAGAGGCCGAACAACCCCTGCTGGAGCAGGATGAACACGATCGCCTTCCCGGGCGAGAGCACCGTGAACACCACGGCGAGGTAACCGGCGGCATGGGCGAGCAGCGTCGCCGACTCCGCCCACCGGTTGCCGATATCGCGGCGGACCACCGCCTTGACGCTCGCGCCGTGCAGGCTCCAGCCCTCGAGCAGCAGCATCGGGAAGAACAACCAGCCCTGATACCGGAAGATGAACCGGCGGATACCGCGACCCGCGCGGGCCCGCGCGCTGGAGTGGGCCAGCACGCCCATGATGTCGGGGTCGGCGTCCTCGGTGTTGGGATGGGCGTGGTGCCGGTTGTGATTACTCGTCCACCAGCCGATACTCACCCCGATCGCGAGATTGCCGAAGAACAATCCGAGCAGGTGGTCGCGCCGGCGGTTACCGGTGATCTGCCGGTGCCCGGCATCGTGGCCGAGGAAGGCGAACTGGGGGAAGACCGCCGCCAGGAATACCGCCGCGGCCAGCGTCCACCACGAATCGCCGATCCACACCACCGCCACCCAGCCGGCGAGCAGCGCCAGCGTGGCAGCCGTGCCCCTCCGGACGTAGTAACCGGGCCGCCGGTCCAGCAGGCCCGCGTCCCGCACCCGGTTCAGCAGTACCGAATAGTCACTGCGCCGCGCGGTGCGCACGGGTGGATCGGCGAGCGGGGGCGAGGGCGCGGATTCGACCATGGGGGGACGTTCGGCGGCACGAGCCGTCATATTTCTTCACCGATCTCTGCAGAGATGTCACTGCGCCGGGAGGTCACGGCGGGGCACGTCCTCATCGACTGTCGTCTGCAGACTACCCGGGACCGGTGAACTCTCCCGATCGGTTCCCGGCAGTCGGTGCGGGTCCGGCGATCGGTGCCATGATCGAGGGCGTACCAACGGATTCGAGCAATGCCGTCGAATACAGATCGGAGATCGGATGGGTATCGGCATCCCCGGCGTCCAGGTCGGCCACTGGACCGACGCCGAAGGGCAGACGGGCTGCACCGTCCTGGTGCTCCCCGAGGGCACCGTCGCCTCCTGCGAGGTGCGCGGCGGCGCGCCGGCCAGTCGCGAACTCGACGCCTTGTCTCCCGACAAGGCGGTGGTCTCCGTGGACGCCGTCGTTCTGACCGGCGGTTCGGCCTTCGGCCTCGCGGCCGCGGACGGAGTTCTGCGGTATCTGGAGCAGCAGGGCCGCGGTGTCCCGACACCGGCCGGGCGGGTTCCGATCGTCCCCACCCTGGCCCTGTTCGATCTCGGCGCGGGCGATCCCACCGCACGGCCGACCGCGGAATCGGGGTATCTGGCGGCCGGGGCGAGCGCCGGACCGCAAATCCTGCGTGGCCGGCTCGGCGCGGGCACCGGCGCCTACACCGCGCATTGGCGCGGGCCGGGGCAGCGGCAGCCGGGTGGGCTCGGCTATGCCGAACGCCGTCTCGGCGAGCTGGTGGTCGGCGCGTTGTGCGCGGTGAACGCCTTCGGCGATATCGATCTCGGCGGCGCCGAGATCGAGTTGGACGCCGTGGCCCGCCTGGCGGGCGGGTTCGAGTTCGACCATGCGCGCGCCCACACCACCATCGGCGCGGTCGTCACCAATGCCCGGCTGGACAAACCCGGCTGCCGCATAGTCGCCCAGGGTGCGCACGACGGGCTGTCGCGTGCGCTCACTCCGCCGCACACCCGTTTCGACGGTGACGGTTTCGTGGCCGCGGCCACCGGCGCGGTCGACGCCCACGTCGATACCGTCCGCCTGATGGCCCTGGCCGCCGTGGTCGACGCGATCCGTTCCGTCGCGACCACCGATAGCTGACCCGATACCGCAGGTAGACGCGGTGCGGCCGATCCGGAAGGCCGACGGCTCCGAAGACAGGTTGCGCGACTCATAGCAATTTTCGATCACTCTTCGGAGAGGAGCACGAGTTGTTTCGTCGTGTGATGTGCGCCATCCTGCTGGCCGCCGGAACCACCGCGGCCGCCGGAGTCGGCGGGCCCGCGCACGCCGACCCGGCCTGCGGTACGAGCCTGCAGTCCTACAGCGGCGTTCTCCCTCTGACAGTCGGCTATCCCGATGCCGGCCACGACCACCCCGCACCGGCGGCCTTCCGCCTCCTGCCGAACCGGAAGGCCGCGTTTCCCGTGGTCCTGGCGGCGCCGGACAGCCGGGCCCAGGGTTACCGGGGCACCTGGAACATCGATCCCGGGACCGCCGAGCTGACGGTGAAGATGACCGTGGACGCCGCCAGCCGGATGCTCGCCAATACCGCCTCGCTCACCGTGAAACCCACCCGGTGCGACGGCCGCACCGTGGAGGAGCTGGGCGGCAGCGTCACCTGGGGCAGCGGCCGCAGCGTCGCCGTCACCGTACTCAACCCACCGTCCGCGGAAGCGGTTTTCTGACCCGCGCCGGACGGCACGGGCGCCCGGATCAGGAGAGATCGAGGTGCCGGTTCATCTCCATCGCCGCCTCGGCCAGCTCCGGTAGTTCCAGCACCCGCACCCCGTGCGTCTCCAGCTTCTCCACGCCCACACAGTTCTCGACGAATGTCGCGGGCTCCCGCCAGGCGATCACAACCGTCGGTATCCCGGCGGCGATGACCCGATCGGTGCACGGCAGCCGGCTCTTGGTCGCGCGCTCCGAACAGGGCTCGAGCGTGCTGTAGAGGGTCGCGCGGCGCAGCCTCGGGTCGGCGGGGTCCAGTTTGGCCAGCGCCGCCTCCTCGGCATGCTCCTTGGGATCGGATTCCCGGGAGTATCCGGTGGCGATCTCCGCACCGTCGGCGACGATCACCGCGCCCACCGAGAACGCTCCCGCCACCACCGGGCTCCGCCGCGCCAGCTCGATCGCCCGCATCATCCACTGCCGGTGGCCGGGTTCGGGCATCGCACCTCCTGTGCTCATCGGATTCGAAGTCATGGGGACCGCCGGGGCCGATACCGCAGAACCGCTACATCTCCGACCTGGGAGATCTCGAGCAGTTCCATCCGGTGTGTAGCGCCGCCCGGGAAACGGGCCGGATGCAGGAACCTCGGGGCATCCGCGTCACCGACCAGATTGGGGCCGACTGCGACACTCAATTCGTCGGCCATGCCGCCGGCCAGGAAAGCGGTATGGATCCGGCCGCCGCCCTCGACCATCAGCCGCCCGACCCCACGAGCGCCGAGATCGTCGAGCAGTTCGCCGAATCCGACCTCGATACCGAGGGATACCACTTCGGCGGGTTCGGTGAGCCGGTCGGCGAGCCGGCGCGCGCCCGCCTCTGTCGTGTAGACCAGCGGCGGATGCTCCGCTGTGCCGGGGCCCCAGAACCGGGCGTCCGGATCCAGATCGCCGCTCGCGGTCACCGTCACCTTGCGCGGATACGCCGGTTTCCCGGCGGCCAGGCGTTCCCGGCGCCGGTTCTCGTCTTTCACGATCAGCCGGGGGTTGTCGCGCCGCACGGTCTCCGCGCCGACGAGTACGGCGTCCGCCCAGGCCCGTAACCCGTCGACGCGGTCGAAATCGGCGTCGTTGGAGAGCAGCAGGCGTTCGGCGGACGTATCGTCCAGATACCCGTCCACACTCACCGCCACCGACAGCAGTACATACGGCCGCCGGCCGGTGCCGGAATCCATCTCAGAGCTCCGGGCCCAGTACGTGTTCGCGCGGGATACCCAGGACCCGCGCCTGCCCAGTGACCGTCGCGCCGAGCCCCGCGGCCGGATCACCGCCGTGCGTCGCGGCCGCGGACCGGGCGGAGGCACCGTCGTCGTCGGTCTCCGGCGGATACGGCGGATCGAGCAGTACCGCCCGCTCGCCGGGACCGGCGGGGTCGGCGTGCAGCCAGACGAACTCCACGCCGAGATCGATCGTGCGCGGCAGGCCCGCGACCAGGCCGGCGGCATCGGACCGGTCGCATTCCGCCGGATCGAGGTGGGCGAAGGTGGCCCGCAGAGCCGGCCAGGCGTCGGCGAAACCGGCGTGCAGCGGCCGTTGATCCACCTCGTCCTCGGGGACCCACGCCAGCTCCACACTTTCCATGTTGGGGCGGACGGGCAGCGGTTTACCGGCATCGGCGATCACGGTGGTGTAGGTCCAGCCGCTGGGCGCGGTGGCGGTGACCCGTTGCGCGCGGACCGCGATATCGGCGGCCTTGATCCCGGCCTCCTCGTCGGCTTCCCGGACCGCCGCGTGCACCGCCGACTCGTCGCTGTCACGGGCGCCGCCGGGCAACGCCCACGTTCCGCCCTGGTGACTCCACAGCGCCCGGTGCTGCAGTAATACGGCCGCCCCGCCGGTACCGAGCGGGGCCCGCAGCAACAGCCCGGCCGCACCGAAGCGGCCCCAGTGGCGCACACCGCCCGGGCTCACAGCCCATCCGTCTCCATCACCGCGCATCTCACACCGCCCTCGTCGCCGTCCCTTACCATCCTGCCGTACCCGTATACGGGAATGATCGGTATGGGCGTCGTAGCGCGGGCGTGGACAATACCTAATACGCTCATGACTGCGGTGTGAACGAGATCCCGTACGCGCCGCCGAGTGATACAGCGCATCCGGCGCCCAGAGTTGGAGGGTGGACATGACGCGGTTGGCGGTGGATCGGGTGGTTTCCGAACCCGACCCGGCCCACCCGGAACCGGCGCCCGCGACCGGGCCGGCGAACAGTTCTCGTCCCAGGTTGAAATGGGCCTGGAAACGGTTGGATCCGGCCCGTTTACAACTGTTCGCGCAATCGTCGCCGGGACGGCTCATCGGTATCGGTCTCCTCGTGGTGCTGCTGTGCCTGGGTTCGGGCGGGCTCACCGCCGCGACCGTGCACGACCGGCAGCGCGACCTCGATATCCTGCTGGCGGGCACCGAACCGGACGCCCATGCCGCACACCGGCTCTACACCTCGCTCTCGGTGGCCGACGCGGCGGCGGCGACCGCCTTCATCTCCGGCGGGCTGGAACCGCAACAGGTACGGGACCGTTACAGCCAGGCTCTCGGCGAGGCGGGCGGCGAGCTGGTGAGCCTGTCCGGCGACGGAGCACTGGACGACGAGCAGCGGATCGGGATCGGTTCCGGTTTGCCGGTGTACTCGGGTCTGGTGGAGACCGCGCGAGCCAACAACAGGGCCGGTCATCCGGTGGGCGCCGCGTATATGAGCGAGGCCTCCTACCAGATGCAGAGTGAGTTGCTGCCGATCGCCGAACAGCTGTACGTGCGCCGGGCCGACGCCGTCGACTCCGCGCAAGGGCGGCATGTCCGGCCGCCGTGGCCGGCGATCGTATTGCTGCTGGTCGCGCTGGCCGCGCTGGTCTGGGCGCAGCGGCTGCTGGCCCGGGGCTGGCACCGCACCCTCAACCCCGGCATGCTGCTGGCCTCCGGCGCGGTGTTCATCCTGCTGCTGTGGACCGTGATCGCCGGTTCGGTGTCGGCGATGGCCATGTCCAGCGGCAGATCCGACGGCACCGTCCCCGCCGCACGCCTCAGCGAGAGCCGTATCCTCGCCCAGCAGGCGCGGTCGGCGGAAACCCTGAAGCTGGTGCGCCGCGACACCACCGGCGACTACGACCATGTCTTCGACGCCAATATCACGCGTCTCAACGAACTGCTCTCGGGTCATACGGATCCGGCCACCAGCGAGGCGCGGGGCGCGCTGCTGCACTGGCTGGCCGCGCACCAGCGGATGAACGACGCGCTCAACCGCGGGGAATTCGCCCGCGCCGCCACCATCGCCACGGGGCCGGGCGCCGAGAACGCCACCGTTCATGTGGAAGCACTCGACAGCGCGCTCGGCGCCGGTATCTCCGATACCCGGGACACACTGCGTGACAATATTTTCCACAGCGCGCGGGTACTCGACTATCTGGCGCCCGGGGCGGTCATACTCGGTATCGCGGCCGCGGCGTACACAGCGTTCGGTATCTGGCCACGACTGCGGGAGTATCGATGAGATCTGCGCGTAGGGCGCTCCGCCGTTCCCGGCCGGTGCGCGCCGGGATGATCTGCACCGCACTGTTGCTCGCCGGCTGCGCGGCCGGTCCGGGTCCGCGCAGCGCGACACCGCACGGCGACTACGCCCAGCCCCCGCTACCCGCCCAGGCCACCATGATCCCCGCCGACACCACGGTCCGGGTGCCCGACGATCCCGCCTGCGGCGATCCCACCGCGAGCCTGCGCCCGACCGGTCCGGGCGCGACCGGCCCGGTGCTGGACCGGATCCGCGCCCGCGGGCGGCTGGTGGTGGGGCTGGACACCGGCAGCAATCTGTTCAGCTTCCGCGACCCCAACAGCGGCGTCATCGTCGGCTTCGACGCCGATATCGCGCGGGAGGTCGCCCGTGACCTCTTCGGCGACCCCGACCGGATCGAATACCGCAGCCTCGGCTCGGAGGAGCGGGAGGCGGCACTGGTGGACCGCCGCGTCGATATGGTCGTCAAGACCATGACCGTGAACTGCGCCCGGCTGCAACGGGTGTCCTTCTCCACCGTCTACCTGCAGGCCCACCAGCGGGTACTGGCGGTCCGGGATTCCGGGATCAAGAGCCTGAAGGATCTCGCGCACAAGAGGGTGTGCACGATCCGCGGCACCACCTCGCTCGAACACATCAACCGGATCCAGCCCGAGGCCTCGATCCTGACGGTGCCCACCTGGGCCGATTGCCTGGTGGTGCTGCAACAGCGGCAGGTGGACGCGGTCAGCACCGACGACTCCATCCTGGCCGGGCTGGCCGCACAGGATCCGCATACCGAACTCGTGGGCCCGAGTATCAGCGAGGAGCCCTACGGAATCGGCATCCCCAAGGGCGACGACGATCTGGTGCGGTTCGTCAACGGCACGCTCGACCGGATCCGCGCCGACGGCACCTGGAACCGGCTCTACAACCAATGGCTCGCGGTCCTCGGACCCTCACCCGGACCTCCGCCCGCCGCCTATCGGGACTGATCCGGCGTGGTGACCGACGAGTCCGGTATCCCGGCCGGCTCCGGAGACATTCCGGAGCCGCCGCCGACCCGTGCGGTCGAAGTCGGCCGGGAACGGCCCGGTCCCGAGCCGGAGCCGTCGGCCGGCACCGTCGCGACCGAAGCCGCTCTGGTCGGAACGTCCATAACGCCGGGCACCGCGGCCGTCGCCGGCACGGCCGCCTTCCCCGGTACCGCGGGCGTCGGTACCGCGAGTTCGGCCGGATCGGGGCGGGGCAGCGGCGCGCAGATGCGCACCGGCCGCAGCAGTCGCACCGTGCGGTCCCGGCCGACCGTGCGCACTCTGGTCGCCGGACTGGTGGAGGTGCCCCCGATCCCGCCCGCCGATCCGGCCGCGGCGGTGCTGGCCGATCCGGTGGTGGCGGAGGGAAAGCGGTTCTGCTGGCGCTGCGGGAAACCGGTGGGCCGCGCGTCCGCGTCCGGACCGGCCACCACCCGCGGCACCTGCCCCGGCTGCGGCGCGTCCTACGATTTCCGGCCCAGCCTGGAACCGGGCGATATGGTCGCCGGGCAGTACGAGGTGCAGGGTTGCCTGGCCCACGGCGGGCTCGGCTGGATCTATCTGGCCGTCGACCGGTTCGTCAGCGACCGCTGGGTGGTGCTCAAGGGCCTGCTGCACGCCGACGATATCGAGGCGCAGGCGGTGGCGGTCGCCGAACGCGAATTCCTCGCCGAGGTGGCCCATCCCGGCATCGTGAAGATCCACAATTTCGTCGAGCACCGGCCGGATTCCGGCGAGCCGATCGGATTCATCGTCATGGAGTACGTGGGCGGCCGCTCGCTGCGCGGCATGCTCGACGACCGTCCCCGGCCGGAACGGATCCCGGTAGCGCAGGCCATCGCCTACATCCTCGAAGTACTGCCCGCCCTCGACTATCTGCACGCCACCGGGCTCACCTACAACGACCTCAAACCCGACAACATC
The DNA here is from genome assembly GCF_053589395.1 of Nocardia sp. NPDC003345. NCBI lineage: Bacteria > Bacillati > Actinomycetota > Actinomycetes > Mycobacteriales > Nocardiaceae > Nocardia > Nocardia sp. NPDC003345. The sequence goes on along the minus strand of NZ_JBSFRU010000143.1, from coordinate 985 downwards.
ATGGTCACCGAGGATCAGGTGAAACTGCTGGACCTGGGCGCTGTCGCTCCGATCGAGGCCTACGGGAATCTGTACGGGACCAGGGGTTTCCAGGCGCCGGAGATCGCCCGCACCGGGCCGACGGTGGCCTCCGACATCTATACCGTCGGCCGCACGCTGGCCGTACTCACCCTGAACATGCCCACCGAGCACGGGGCCTACCGCGACGGTCTGCCGGTGCCGGAGGAAGAACGGATACTGGACCGGTACGAATCGTTCCACCGGCTCCTGCTGTGCGCCACCGATGCCGATCCCGACCGCCGGTTCGTCTCGGCCGGGGCCATGGCCGATCAGCTCGCCGGGGTGCTGCGCGAGATTCTCGCGCTGGACACCGGCGCCGAACATCCGCACCGGTCCGCGGTTTTCGGCAAACAGCGGGCCGCCTTCGGTACCGAGGAGTGGATCGGCCAGACCGACTCCTACATCGACGGTATCGCCCGTGAAACCCACCTGTCGGCCGCCGCCGTCGCGGCCGCGCTACCCGTCCCGGCACTGTCGCCGGCGGATCCGGCGGCGGCCCGGCTGACCGCGACGATGCAGGCCGATCCGGACCGCGCGCTGGCCGCATTGCACGACGCGCGCGAGGAACTCGCCGCGGACCCCGCGTCCGCGCCGGAGAACATCGAGCTCGAACTGCGGCTGGCGGAGGCCCGGATCCTGCTGGATCTCGGCCGGACCCGCGAGGCGAACGATCTGCTCGAGGCCATACCGCGCGCCGACCGCCGGGACTGGCGGCTGGACTGGTACAGCGGTATCGCGGGCCTGCGCGAGAAGGACTACGAGAAGGCGTATTCGGCATTCGACGAGGTGCTGCGGATCCTGCCCGGCGAGCCCGCGCCCAAACTCGCGCTCGCCGCCACCGCCGAACTCGTCCTGCAGCACTGGGAGCCGGACGAGACCAGGGCCTGGCGCGATTTCGCGGAGAACTTCTACGCCACCGCGTGGC
>NZ_JBSFRU010000142.1:0-14901 GCF_053589395.1 Nocardia sp. NPDC003345 | reverse complement strand
TCACCGGCGGCGTACAGGCCCGGCAGCGGGGTTCCGTCCGCGCGCATCACCCGCGAATCCAGATCGGTCTGCAATCCGCCCAGGGTTTTACGGGTCAGGACGTTGAGGCGCACCGCGATGAGCGGTCCCGCGGCGGGATCGAGGATCCGGTGCGGTTTTGCCACCCGCGCGGTCTTGTCACCGAAGAAGGTGCGGGCATTGTGGATCGCGGTCACCTGCGCGTCCTTGCTGAACTTGTTGGTGATCTCGCGGTCCCGGGCCACGATCTGGCGTTCCATATCGGCATGGTCCAGCACCGGGCCGCGGCTCAGCTCGTTCATCCCGTCGACCAGTTCCCGCAGGGTATCGGCCACCACGAAATCGACGCCGTGCTCCTTGAACGCCTCCACCGGCGCGGGGGCGCCTTTGGTGAACCGGCTGCGGACCGTGGCGAGCCGGTCCTTGCTGGTGATATCCGGGTTCTGCTCGGACCCCGACAGCGCGAACTCCTTCTCGATGATCGACTGGGTCAGCACGAACCACGAATAGTCGTGCCCGGTCGCCAGGATGGCCTTCATCGTGGAGTTGGTATCGAATCCGGGGAAACAGGGTGCCGGGAGCCGGGCCCCGTTGGCGTCGAACCACAGCGACGACGGACCGGGAATGATCCGGATCGCGTGATCGGGCCAGATCGGGTCCCAGTTGTTGATGCCTTCGGTGTAGTGCCACATCCGGTCCCGGTTCACCAGTGCGGCACCGGCCTCCTCGGAGATCCCGAGCATGCGGCCGTCCACATGTGCGGGCACACCCGAGATCATGGTGCGCGGCGCCGGGCCCAGCCGGTCGACCGGCCAGTTACGGCGGATCATGTCGTGGTTGTGGCCGATCCCGCCGGAGGTCACCACCACGGCTTCCGCGCGCAGGTCGAACTCGCCGGTCACGGTGCGCGGGGACGCGACGCCGCGCGCGAGTTCGGTCGGTTCCAGAATGCTGCCGCGCACTCCGGTGACGGCGCCGTCGTCCAGGATCAGTTCGTCCACGCGGTGCCGGAACGCGAAACGCACCAGCCCGTCACGTTCGGCTTCCAGAACCGGGGTCAGGAAGGCTTCCAGGACACCGGGGCCGGTGCCCCAGGAGATGTGGAAACGCGGCACCGAGTTGCCGTGCCCGTCGGCGAGGCCGCCACCGCGTTCGGCCCAGCCGACCAGCGGGGTCACCCGCAGGCCGAGATCGTAGAGGTATTCGCGTTTCTCGGTGGCCGCGAACCGGACGTAGGCCTCGGCCCACTGCCGGGCCCAGTGGTCCTCGTCGTCACGATCGAACCCGGCCGACCCCAGCCAGTCCTGCAGCGCCAATTCGTAGGAGTCGTGGATACCGAGCCGCCGCTGCTCGGGGCTGTTCACGAAGAACAGGCCGCCCAGGGACCAGAACGCCTGCCCGCCGAGATTGTTGCGGTTCTCCTGGTCGAGGACGAGCACGCGGTGCCCGGCCCGGGTCAGCTCATAGGTGGCGACGAGACCCGCGAGGCCGGCCCCGACGACGATCACCGGGTAATCGCCGGCGGATTCTCGCCCGGCAGGAGAGGTTTCGGACACGGTTCACCCTTCGTTCGCGGTGGCTACCGGCGGGAATGTATCAGACTGGACGCTCGCCCAATACGGCTTCAGCTGTGGCGGCGGGTCGGGAATTCGGCGCCCAGCTCGGTGAACAGCGCACGGTTCAGCACGAAGGCGCGTTTGCCCTCGTCGAGGATGCGGCGCTGCTCGAGTTCGTCGACATCGATACGGTCCAGCAGGGCGCGGTACTCGCGTTTGAACGCCGCGGGATTGCCGATCCGCTCGAAAACATAGAACCGCACCCCGTCGCCGCGATGCGGCAGATCCCACAGTTTCTCGGCGTTCCCGCGGATGACCTGCCCGCCGGAGAGATCGCCGAGATAGCGGGTGTAGTGATGGGCGATATAGCCGCCCGGCCACTGCCGGGCGCATTCCTCGATCCGGTCCGCGTAGGCCGCGGTGGCCGGTAGCGGGGTGAGCTCTTCCCGCCAGTCCGGGCCGGCCAGATGCGCGAGATCACGTTCCAGTTCGGCGGTGCGGGCCAACTCCGGTTTGATGAACGGCCCGGCGACCGGATCGGCGGCGAGGGCGTCGCTGTGGGCCTCGAGGGCCCGGTAGATGTACCAGAGCTGTCCGGTGTAGCGCCGGAAGGATTCGATCCCGAGCGAGCCGTCCAGCATTTCGCCGATGAATGTCGAGTTCTCGGCTTCTTCGTGCTCCCGGGCGGTGGCCTCCCGCATGCGGGTGGAGAACGGGGCCGCGGCCGGATCGAGGGTCTCTGTGGTGTCCGGCATCGAGCGAACCTTCCTACGAACGGTGCGGGTCACGCCCGTGACCTCGTTCGGACCCCGGTGGTCGCGACCACCGGTGATCGACACTCCGACCATACCGGCAGAGACCCCTGTCGGTGGGGTCGCTGCCGCGGTCGCCGGGTCGCGATACCCGTCCCGGCGCGCGTTATCCGCGCGCCGGGACGGGTGTTAGGGCGCGTCCGGGCGCAGGGCCGCGGGCAGCGGCTCGGTGGGGGCGAGGCGCGACTCGACGGCGCCGACCCCCACCGGTTCGGGGGTGAGCGCGAGCGGCATCGCCCGCGTGGGTGCGAGGTCCTCGCCGAGCGGTTGCACCGGATGCGGCGGCAACGCCGGGATCTCCAGCATCTCGGTGGGCGGCGCAAGCGCCGACGCACCGGGCAGGTCCAGCGGCTCCGGTGACACCACCCCGCTCAACGGTGCCGGATCCAGCTCGCGGGTCCAGACACCACGGTCGAACGCGGGCACCGGAGCCGTGCCCCGGGTGGCCGGCCTCGACACCTGCGGCAACTGCCCGGCGGCCGGGAAACCGGCCGGGAGATCCAGCGGGGCCGCGGCGGCGGTGGCACGGGCGAGCGCGGGCACCGGGGTATGGCGCGGCAGCGCGATCGGGCGGCGTTTGCCGAGATTCACGCGTTTGCCCAGGTTCACCGTGGGCCGGAGCCTGCGGTGCACCACCGGACGGCGCAGCGCGCCGAACTTGCGCAGGATCGGTGGGCGGCGCACCGTCCGGTCGAACCATTCACCCAGGGTCACGCCCCCGGCCAGTGCGCAGCCGATACCGAATGCCGCGAGGAGCTGGTCCGCACCGCGCGCCATATCGTCGTTCAGCATGCCGTAGAGCCCGCGGTAGACGCTGAGGCCCGGAAGCAGCGGCGTGATACCGGCCAGTGCCACCACCAGCGGCGGGGTCATCGTCCGCCGGGCGAACAGGCCACCGACCAGGCCGATCACGACAGCGGCCGCGCCGGCGGCGATCACCGGGCCGAAACCGGACTGCAGGACCATCAGGTAGCAGATGGCGCCCATCGCCCCGCTCACCGCGGCGGCGGCCAGCGCGCGCTTCTCCGCGTAGCAGGCCAGGCAGAAGGCCATCGCCGCGACGGCGCCGGCCAGCACCTGGACAGGCAGATTGGACAGCGCGTGCCCGGGGCCGAGATCCAGGGGAACGGTCGCGTCGAACATCTCGCCCACCCGCAGGGTCAGCGCGATACCGGCGATGATCCCGCCGGTCATCATGAGCAGTTCGAGCATCCGGGCGGCCGCGGTGATCGGCGCGCCGGTGATGGCGTCCTGCACCGAGCCCACCAGGCTCAGCCCACTGAGCAGCACGGTGATACCGGCCGCGATGATCAGGGTGGGACTGACCGAGATGCCGAGTGGTCCGGAGACCAGGGCCAGGACGACCGCGGGTATCGCGGCGATCGCGCCGCCCACCAGATGCTGGAAGAAGAACGGCAGGCCGTGCCTGTTGAGGGCCCGGTTGGTCCGGTCGATCACCGCGGTGGTGATGAAGCTGAGCGCGGTCACGAGGATGCCGCCGCCGAGCAGCAGGGCGATCGCCGCGGCCATCAGCGACCAGGCGAAGGTCGCCGTCCAGCGGTTGTACGGATGCGGCGCGCTGGTGATCGCGTCCAGCGCCGTGCGGGCCTCCTGCGGCGGCACCACCTCGCGCCGGATCCGCCGGGTGAGCCGGTCCACCGCCGCGAGCCGGGTGAAGTCCAGCGAGCGGTACTGCACCACCCGCATCGAACTCGCCGGTGGCAGCCGCGCGCCGCGGTGCACGTAGATACGGATCGAGTTGTAGGTGACCTCGACATCGCACGCGGACAACCCGTACGTGGCGGCGATGAATCGCACCGTCGTCTGGGTGTCGGTGACGGCCGAGCCCGATGCCAGGACCACTTCGCCCATGCGTACCGCCAGGTCGAGCACCTCGGCCACCGCGGCGTCGTCGGACAGATCGATGGGCTGCAGCGGCGTCGGTGCGGAGACGATCGTGTCGGCGGTGGCGGGGCGGTCGGCCACCAGTTTGCTGATGGCGCCGGTGATGACGGGGAGGCGGAGCGGGGTACGCCGGCGTTCGGCGTAACTCGGTGTGTCCGCGGAGATCGGGGGTGTGGAGGTCACTCCTTCCAAGGTTCCTTGCGCAGCCATAGCCGCGAAGGTAGTGGCCGGAAGGCCCTCTTGCCCACCGCAAACGGGGGTCTGTAATTGTGATCTTTGTTACGTAGGTGTTTATTTGACATTTCGATTGGACATAACGGGCCGATCGACCTGCTGACCTGGGCTGTCGTCAGTGACGTCGATCCGCTGCCGATGTGTGTTACGCCTCGCGTGTTCCTCGCCCCTGAAGAGTCAAACCCGGCGCTAGGGTCGGAGGTATGAGCACCGGCAGCACTGCGACAGCGCAACAGTTACGGCAGGCACTCGACGGGCCGTGGGGCGATGTACGGGAGAAGGCCCGCAACGATCTGGCCGACGAGCGGTTCCTGGGCGACCCGGACCTGGACCTGCCCGCCGCCCGGGCGCGGGTGCTCGACCAGATGCGGGCCATCGCCGATCTCGGCCTGGCCGAAACCGGTTTCCGGCGTGAGCACGGTGGTACCGGTGAGCCGGGCGCCGCCGTGGTCGGCCTGGAGATGCTGGCCTACGCGGATCTGTCGCTGTGGGTGAAGTCGGGCGTGCAATGGGGCCTGTTCGGCGGCGCCGTCGAGAACCTCGGCACCGAACGCCACCGGGAACACATCCGGCGTCTCATCACCCTGGACCTACTCGGTTGTTTCGCCATGACCGAATCCGGGCACGGCAGCGATGTCGCCAATCTGGAGACCACCGCCACCTACGATCCGGCGACCGAGGAATTCGTGATCCATACGCCCACGCCGTCGGCGCGTAAGGACTACATCGGCGGGGCCGCCGAGCACGCCCGGATGGCGGCCGTATTCGCCCAGCTGCGCACCCCCGCCGGGGAGCACGGCGTGCACTGCCTGCTCGTGCCGATCCGCGACGAGGACGGCAACGACCTGCCCGGCGTCACCACCTCCGACTGTGGCCGTAAGGGCGGGCTTCCGGGCGTGGACAACGGCCGGATCGTCTTCGACCAGGTACGGGTGCCGCGAGAGAATCTGCTCAACCGCTACGCCGATGTCGATCCGGACGGTACCTACCATTCCGAGATCGAGAACCCGAGCCGCCGGTTCTTCACCACGCTCGGGACCCTGGTGCGCGGCCGGGTCAGCGTGGGCGGCGCGGCGGCCGCCGGAGCGCGGGTCGCGCTCGCCATCGCGCTGCGGTACTCGCTGAAGCGCCGCCAGTTCGGCAACCCGGACGACGGCGGCGAAACCCTGCTGCTGGACTACCGGATGCACCAGCGCCGCCTGCTGCCCCTGCTCGCCCGCTCCTACGCGCTGGCGTTCGCCCAGAACGACCTGGTCCGCCGGATGCACCTGGTGCAGACCGGCCAGGATCTCGACCCGAACGCCCAGCGTGCCCTGGAGAAACGCGCCGCCGGCTTCAAGGTGGCCCAGACCCGGCACGCGACCCGCGCCATCCAGGAATGCCGCGAGGCCTGCGGCGGTGCCGGTTATCTGACGGAGAACCGGCTGGTCACGCTGAAGGCCGATACCGATGTGTTCACCACCTTCGAGGGCGACAACGTCGTGCTGACCCAGCTGGTGGCCAAGGAGATCCTCACCGCCTACGCGGACGAAGTGCGCGATCTCGATGCCCTGGGCTGGGTACGTTTCGCCGCCACCATGGCCGGGGACGTGGTGCGCAAACGTTCGGGAGTGCGCCAGCTGATCCAGACCCTGCGCGACCGCGGCGGGGAAACGGTCGACGAAGGCGACCTGGGTAAACGGGCCACCCAGCTGGCGCTGTTCGCCGACCGGGAGGACTATCTGACCCGCACCGCCGCGCACCGGCTCCGGGCGCGGGCCGAGGAAACCGGCCCGTTCGAGGCCTTCAACAACGCGCAGGACCACATCCTGGCGGCCGGAACGGCCCATATCGACCGGCTGGTGCTGGAGGCGTTCATCGAGGGAATCGCCGATATCGAGGACGACGAGGCGCGCGCGCTCGCCGAAACCGTCTGTGATCTGTTCGTCTACTCCTCGCTGGAGGAGAACTCCGCCTGGTACATCATGCACCGGTTCATGTCGGTGGAGCGCGCCAAGGCGGTCCGTCGTGGCGTGAACGAGCTGGTCGACCGGCTGCGCCCGGAGGCGCCCACCCTGATCGAGGCGCTGGGGGTTCCGGAGTCGCTGCTGAACGCGGCCATGCTCGACGATGCCAGCGTGTACGAGCGGCAGTAGCGCGCGCCGGCCGGGCACCGGCCTCGGCTCGTCAGTGAGGCCGGTTGCCGAGGGCCCGGCGGGCGCGGCCCGCGGTCCAGAAGAGCGCGGCGGCGAGTGCGATGCCCGCCGCCGCGCCCCCGGCGATATCGGTGGCCTCGTGGTAGTCCAGCGCGATCATGCCCACCGAGCCCAGGCCGAGGGCGAGGACGGCGAGAGCGACGAGGGCCAGACGCGCCCGCACCGATCGCAGCAGTAGCACCACGGTCGTCACCAGCGAGACCAGATGTACCGTGTGGCCGCTGGGATAGGCCAGGTAGTCGTGTAGCGGCCGGCCCCAGCCCGGTTTCAGGGCCCAGGTGTTGATCGCCACGGCGATCTCGGGTACGAGCACCACGGTCACCGCCTCCCACCATTTCCGCTGCCAGGCGAACAGCGCGACCGCCGCGCACAGCAGCACGAGCACCACACCCGTGCTGCTCGCCAGGGCCAGCACCTCGGCCAGCCAGGGGCGGGGATCCAACCGGGGGTGGATACGCGAACTCACCGCCAGGTCGAGGGAGGTCGGGCCGCCGCCGGGCGGGAAAGTGAGCGGAATGGCCGCCGTCACGGCCGCGCCGGCGGTCGTCACCGCGACGGTGGACAGTGTCCCGGGCGACCGGCCGGCTTCGGCACGCGGAAGATCCGGCGGGGGAACGGCTCGATGCCCGGCCGGTACGGCGGTGTGCGCGCGGGATCGGTGATGCGGATCCGGGCGGCCGCCCGGGCAGCGGGCAGGTCCGGCGGGCCGGTCCGCGGGCAGCGGATCCGGCGCGCCGGGTGCGATGCTCACCGGCCGACCCTAACCATCGCCGGTGCGTGGTGGGAAGTCCGTCCGCCCGCCGGCGGGGAGAGGGGCGTCAGCCGGGGCCATAGGAGAGGAAGGCCGCGAGAACGAACCAGAGCATCCAGGCGACCGCGACGAACATGCCGAGCGCGAACGCCGCCCGCATGACCGCCCGGCCGAAGTCGATATCGCCCACTTCCCGGGGATAGAGCCGCCACGGGCTGTACCAGGGTGCCCGGAACCGCCGCCCCGCCGCCTCGCGTTCGGCCAGGGCCAGATCCTCGGCGTACTGTTCGGCTTCGGCCTGCGCCGGGCCGCCATGCCACAGGGTGACATCGATGGGGCCCAGGAATCCCTCTTCGAGCAGCCGCTGCGGCGCCGGCAGATAGGGCAGCATCCCCATGCCCCGGAACGCGACCGCCACATCGTTGGCGGTCCAGCGGTGGGATTCGCGTTCGGCGAGCACACCGAAGTAGTGCCGCAGCCGGTCGCCGTCGTCGCCGAGGATCACGTCGAAACTCGGATCGTGCACCTTCTGCTCGATCTGGACGGGTACGCGCTGTAGCGGCACGATCAGCGCGACGCCGTGTACGGCACGCTGGCCGAGCCCTCGTGCGGCCAGCCAGCTCTGCAGGGCGAACGTGTGCTCGCGGGATCGCTCGAGCAGTGACCTGTCGTCCTCGGCCACCAAATCGGCCCGGACCCCGTTCAGCGTCCATTCCCCCGTGAGCGGTACCTGCAGGGTGCCGCCGCGGTCCGAACGCAGCCCGGCGACATCGATGACCACGCAGCTGGTCGGCGTCCAGACCACCGCGTCGAACCGGTAGGTGCCGTCCTGGTGGATCAGGGCGCAGTTGACCGTCGCCACCCCGTGCGGGCTGCTGTCCCCGTCCCAGCCGCCGAGCCAATCGACCAGTGCCCGTTCGGCGACGCTGTCGGTGCTGTTCTGAACCTGCACGAGCATGGTGACCGCCCTTCACGTCCGATCCGAGGCCGCGTCCGACCCGCGGTGATGGCGGCGCCGGCCACGCGGCGCACTCTGTCGAAACTACCGGTCCGGATCCTCGCTCGGAAGTTTCCCGGCGCGAACCGCCGCGACGAGTTCGTCGTGGTCGGCCTCGGTCCGGTCGGCGTAGCGCACCGCGAATTCGGTGACGGCCTCGTCGAAATCCTCGCCGTCGCCGAGGTATCCGCTGATCAGCCGGGGGTCCAGGGAGCGGGCGTGGGCGCGGGCGAGCAGCGCGCCGGCCAGGCGGCCGTAATCGTCGAGGTCGCCGGGTTCGAGTTCCTCGGGGGCGATACCGCCTTTGAGGTTGCGGAACTGGCGCACGATGAACGGCAGTTCCCGGCTGCCGCCGCCCGGTTCCGGCACGGTCATCGTCGTCCAGCCGAGCAGGATATCGGTCTCGGTCTGAACCAGCCTGGCGCCCTCGACGATTCGCCGCCCCTCGTGCTCGGCCGGTCCGATTCCGAGTATCGGCGCCAGCGCCGACGGAGACGCCTGTTTGAGCTGCAGCACCAGGACCTCCCCCGAATTACCGTGCAGCAGGGCGACATAGCTGTGGAATCCGACACTGCCCGTGCCGACGACCCGGAAAGCGATATCGCCCACCGCGAACCGTGCGAGCAGGCCCCGCCGGGATTCGCGCAGGGTCGCGCCGTAGCGTTCCAGCGCATCGATCGCGGCGTCCTCGACCTGCTGCGTCACGGTGGTGAGAATCGGGGGATCGCTGACGAAATGGTGGCTCTCGATACCGGTTTCGTGATCGTCGAGATGCGTCCATTTCTTCACGACCTTCTCGCTGTCGTTCTTGCGGGCCTTCTTGGCGGCCTTTTTGAAGTTGTCGAGCAGATCGTCGGCCTCGACACGGTCGAGGATGGATTCGTCGGCCAGCGCCGACCAGGATTTCAGGAACGGCCGTTCGGCCAGGGCGGCGATAGCGCGGCGATAGGTCCGCGCGGCATCGGCCGCGGCGGTCCGGCATTCCTCCTCGTTCGCGCCGCCCACCCGGCCCGCCAGCACCAGGCTGGCCGCCAGCCGTTCCAGATCCCATTCCCACGGACCTGCCACGGTGTCGTCGAAATCATTGATATCCATGACGATCTCGCCGCGGGAGGTGCCGTAGAGACCGAAGTTCGCGGCGTGGGCGTCGCCGCACAGCTGGGCGAGGAACCCGGTATCCGGGCTACCGGCCAGATCGTGTGCCATCAGCCCGGCGGCGCCCCGGTAGAACGCGAACGGGGAGGCGGCCATCCGCGCTATCCGCAGCGGGATCAGGTGTTCCAGGCGGCCGTGGTTGGAGTTCTCGATGAACTCGGGCACCGACGGCCGGCCCGCGGTGCGTACGGCGCGGTCGCGGGCGGTGTGCGGGATACGCTCGCGGACCGCCTCGCCGCGGGCGAGGATCTCCTCGGCGGGAGTGTACGAGCGCAGGGCGATACGACTGTTCGGCACGGCACAACGTTACCGAGGTTCCCAGGTCGCGGCGCCCTTCCGGGCTCGTGACCGCCGGGCCGCCGCGACACCCCCGCGGTGCCGTCGGTTCGCCGGCACGGGTTCGAGGGGCAGCCGCAGGGCACGTTCGGCGCGCCGGTCGGTGATGTGCCCGCTCACCCGAAACAATGATGAGATAGTTTAACACTCATTCATTCATCGAATGACACGCTGGGTGCGCTGGCGCGCGCGGGCCGCCATACGGTAAGCACTTGCTCTGTGATGAGCGATTCGGGAACCGGCGGTTCCGAGACCGCGGCATCGGAACCGGATCCCGCGGTCGCGGCCGGCCCGGTGCTGTCGGACCGCCTGCTCACCGTGCCCAACGTCCTGAGCGTGCTGCGGCTGATCGGCATCCCCGTATTCCTGTGGCTGCTGCTCGTAGTACACGCGGACGGCTGGGCCTTCACCCTGCTGGTGCTGAGCGGCGTCACCGACTTCCTGGACGGCAAGCTCGCGCGGCTACTGGACCAGTCCTCCCGGCTCGGCGCGCTCCTGGACCCCCTCGTCGACCGGCTCTATCTGGTCACCACGCTGGCCGCGTTCGTGGTCCGGGGGTTGATTCCCTGGTGGGTGGCGGCGCTGCTGATCGGCCGCGATCTGGTGCTGAGCCTCACGCTGCGGATCTACCGCCGCCGGGGTCTCGAGCCGCCCGAGGTCATCTACCTCGGAAAGGCCGCCACCTTCGCCCTGATGTCGGCGCTGCCGTGGCTGCTGGCCGGAGAGATGGACTGGGTGGGAGACGGTTTCGGCCGGGCCTTCGGTGGGGCGCTGCTGATCTGGGGCACGGCTGTCTACGTCTGGACCGGGCTGCTGTATCTCGGCCGGGCCGTCGCGGTCGCGCGGGCGATACCCCCTACCGGGGCAGATTCGCACGGTTCCCCGGGCCGGGAGACCGGCGCGGCGGATCACGACGGGCTCGCATAGAGTTGCGGGCATCGTGCACGACGACACGAGGAAAGGACACCATGTGAACCGGGCTCCGGAGGATCTGCGTTACACCGCGGAACACGAATGGGTGCGTCGTATCGAGCCCACCCGGGTCCGGGTCGGGATCACCGATTACGCCCAGTCGCAACTCGGTGACGTCGTGTTCGTGCAGTTGCCCGAGACCGGCGCCGAGGTCGCCGCCGGGGACAGCATCGCAGAGGTCGAATCGACCAAGAGCGTTTCCGATATCTACGCTCCACTGCGCGCGAAAATCGTTGCGGTGAATCAGGAATTGGAGGCCACACCGGAAACGCTGAACACCGATCCCTACGGTGACGGGTGGTTGTTCGAACTCGAGGTGGACGACGCGTCCGCACTGGAATCGAGTCTGGGTGAACTGCTCGATGCCGCGGGTTATCAAGGAGTTATCGGGGGCTGATCCAGCCTTCCCGGTTCTACCTGCACGGGCGCGGCCCGGCAGGGTACGGTCAATGCCAACGGATGTGCCGCCGAGTCGGGGCCACCGAGCCACGTCGTATCGCGGCATCTGCCTGCATGGTTTATGAGGTTCGAGGAGGAGAGAAACGGTGAGCGAGAACAAAGACCCGGGTTACGGGGAGACCGCGGCCGAGACGACGTCGGTCTTCCGCGCGGATTTCCTGAACGAGGTCGACGCATCGCGCTCCGGCGAGCCGACCGGCGAACAGCCGGTGCAGGGTGTTGAGGGTCTTCCGGTCGGCGCGGCGCTGCTGGTCGTCAAGCGCGGTCCGAACGCGGGTTCGCGGTTCCTGCTGGATCAGCCCACCACTTCGGCGGGCCGCCATCCCGACAGCGATATCTTTCTCGACGATGTCACCGTCAGCCGCCGCCATGCCGAATTCCGGCAGGACGAGGATTCCTTCCAGGTCGTCGACGTGGGCAGCCTGAACGGTACCTACGTCAACCGGGAGCCGGTGGACTCCTCGGAACTGCAGAACGGCGACGAGGTACAGATCGGGAAATTCCGGCTGGTATTCCTCACCGGGCCGCGCACCCAGGAGGCGGGATCCGCGGCCGGTGCGGGCAGTTTGTGAACAGTTGAAGATCGGTGCGCCGGTCCGGGTGATCGGCGCTTCGGCGTGAAAGACTCGAGGTCATGACAGGCGCGGCGCAGCAGTGGGCGCACGGAGGTATGTCGATCGGCTCCGTGCTCGATCTGCTGCGGCCGGATTTTCCGGATATCACCATCTCCAAGATCCGTTTCCTCGAAGCGGAGGGTCTGATCCGGCCCGAACGCACGCCGTCGGGCTATCGCAGGTTCTCGGTCGCCGACTGTGAACGCCTGCGCTTCGTCCTCACCGCTCAGCGGGACCAGTACCTGCCGCTGAAGGTGATCAAGGAGCAGCTCGAGGCGATCGACAGCGGCGCGGCCACGCTCGGGGTGCGGGAGGCCCGGGCCCGCGCCCGGGCCGTGCCGTCCGATCAGGAGACGGCCGCGGGCGGCGACGACCCCGGGCCGCGGCCGCCGCGCCGGCTGGGGGTTCCCCCGGGGCGTGTTCCGGTGGACGAGTTCGAATTCGATCACGAGATCCGGGTGACGCGAGCGGATCTGCTCGACCGGGCCGGGATCGACGAGAAGTTCCTCACCGATCTGATCCGTGCGAATCTGATCACACCCGGGCCCGCGGGCTTCTTCGATGCCGATGCCGTCACCCTGGCGAGCACGGCCAAGGCGATGGCCGAATTCGGTTTGGAGGCGCGGCATCTGCGCGCCTTCAAACTCGCTGCCGACCGGGAGGCGGCGCTGGTGGCACAGATCGTCGCGCCGATAGCCAAGAGCCGGGATGCCGGCGCCCGTGCCCGGGCCGAGGAGACGGTGCGCGAACTCGCTGCGCTGTCGCTCACCCTGCACGCGAGCCTGGTGAGGGCCTCGGTACGCAATTCCCTCGGCGGCTGACCGGCGGCCCGCCCGCGCCTCGGCACCACGTCGGATCGGGGCTGACCTGCGGCTGAGGCGGCGTCGGCCACATCCGTGGCAACACACCGATTCCGGTGTTCCGCAGCGATCGCGGCGGCGCCGGAAGTTCGCCTAGACTCGTAGTACGGCGGGTCCAGTATCGGCGAGGGCGGACGGCCGGGAAGTATGGGAGGCAGTGCGATGAGCGAAATGCGCGTGATCGGCATCCGGGTCGAGCAGCCACAGAACCAGCCCGTCCTGCTGCTGCGGGAGGCGGAAGGGGAGCGTTATCTGCCCATCTGGATCGGGCAGGCCGAGGCCACGGCGATAGTGCTCGAGCAGGAGGGCGTCACACCGATCCGGCCCCTCACCCACGACCTGATAAAGATCTTGATCACGGATCTGGGTCATACCCTCGAGGAGGTTCATATCGTGGACCTGAAAGAGGGCACCTTCTATGCCGACCTGGTCTTCGAGAACGAGGTGCGGGTTTCGGCCCGGCCATCGGATTCGGTGGCCATAGCCTTGCGGGTCGGCTGCCCCATCTACGCCGCGGAATCGGTCCTCGAGGAAGCCGGTCTGGTGATGCCGGACGAACGCGAGGACGAGGTCGAAAAGTTCAAGGAGTTCCTCGAGTCGGTATCTCCCGACGATTTCAAAGCGACCGATAGTTGAGCCACCCCACTTTTTTCTAGACCTCAACTACAGGTCGAGACTATTACCGCGCGTCGCGTTTGGACGGCACCGCTGCGGCCGAGAGAATGGGAAGAGTAGCCTCATAGTCGACGCCGGGCCGTCGGCCATGAGGCACAGATCGGCGGAGCAAGGGAGTAGTTCAGTGGCAGAGCATATGCGGGATATGCAATCGGAAGTGGGCCCGCCTCGGCGCTACGAAATACAACCCGGATTGTTCCCCGACGATTCGGTCCCCGACGACCTGGTCGGATACCGGGTTCCGACGGCGTGTCAGGTAGCCGGTATCACCTATCGGCAACTGGACTACTGGGCGCGTACCGGCCTGGTGGTGCCCTCCATTCGCGGAGCGGCCGGTTCCGGAAGCCAGCGGTTGTATTCGTTCAAGGACATCCTGGTCCTGAAAATCGTCAAACGTCTGCTCGACGCCGGTATTTCGCTGCAGAACATCCGCATCGCGGTCGATCATCTGCGCAGCCGGGGCGTCGAGGACCTGGCGAATATCACGCTGTTCTCCGACGGCACGTCGGTATACGAGTGCACCTCGCCGGAAGAAGTCGTCGATTTACTGCAGGGCGGTCAGGGTGTTTTCGGAATTGCCGTCAACAGCGCCATGCGTGAGCTGACCGGCGATATCGCCGCGTTTCCCGCCGAACGCGCCTCGGAGACCAGTGAGCGGCCCGAAGACGAGCTCTCCTTTCGGCGCAAGGCGCGGCTGACCCGCAAGACCGGGTAACCCGCCGGTCCATATTCGCACCGGCGGGAATGAGGCCGGCGACACACAGCGGGGTCGTATTCGTGGGCCCGGTTCGGCGGGCTAAACTGGGCGGGCGCCGTAGCCGTGCGGGAGAGTTCCGGATCCGATCGGATTCCGGGCGCCGAAGGAGCAGCACCTCCCCGTCAATCTCTCAGGCACCAGGACCGTGCGGGAACCGGCGCCTCTGGAAAGTGGTGGCTACGGCCACCCGCCCAAGGTGAAAGGCGGCCGGGCCGCCGAAGCTCTCAGGCGCCGCGACAGAGGGGGAGGGCCCTGCGTCGGCCGTATGGCCGGCCACCCGTAACCAGGGAGCCGTGGTGACCCAGAGCTTCGCAGACCGGCACGTAGGACCCGACGGCGACGAATTCGCGCATATTCTCGCCGCGATCGGGATCGGATCGGCCGAGGAACTGGCGGCCGCCGCGCTGCCGGCCGGAATCCGGGACGAGGACCCCCTGGCGGGATTGCCCGCTCCCGGCGGCGAGCACGAGGTGCTGGCCGAACTCGCCGCGCTCGCCGCCTCGAATACGGCCGCGACCTCGATGATCGGGTTGGGCTATTACGACACGCTCACGCCGCCCGTCCTGGTCCGCAACCTGCTGGAGAACCCGGCCTGGTACACCGCC
>NZ_JBSFRU010000141.1:0-15152 GCF_053589395.1 Nocardia sp. NPDC003345 | reverse complement strand
CGGAATTAACCTACGGACGTCGGTGGTGCGTCTTGCGCCACCGGCCGGAAGCTCGTACCACGATCTGCGAGACGTACCCGCGGGGAAGAACTCCGGCGCCGGGGCGCACACGGATGACGGCGTGGGCTCGGAAGACGACCAGGCGGGACGGAGGTGCTGACGACGATGCCGAACTCGATCCTGTGGATCGGCCTGGTCGTGCTGTGGGTCTTCGTCCTGTTTCCCATCCTCGCCGACCGGCATCCCCGGATCCGCCGGACCACCGATACCGCCCTGGCCACGCGAGTTCTGCACCGTGGAGATTCCAAACGGCGCAAAGGAAGTGGGCGCGCCCGTAAGAAGCGGTCCACCCGAACCCAACGGAAGCGCCACCACGGCAACGATGCGGAGGATCCGATGAGCACAGCGGCCGAGGGGGCCGGCGCCGAGGCGGAGGAAGAACTACCCGGCGACAACGCCGAGTTCGACGACGTGGCTGCCGACTACCTCGACCACGACGGCGATCCGGCGGAGGACGGGGTGGACGCGCCGGACAGCGACGCCATCTTCGAACCCGACCGGGACCCGGGCGAGGACGACTACACCGGGCCGGCCGCGGAGTACGACTCCGCCGAAGGTTCCGGAGAACTGGAACCGGCCGGGCCGGTGATGGATACCGCGCCCGCGCGGATCCCGCCCGCCCGGGCCGCCGCGCCGCGACCGCCGGCGACAGCGGAATTCGAGGATCAGGACCCGGACTTCGTACCCACCCGCCGCGGCCGCGGCGGCTACGACCCCGAAGCCGATGCCATCGCGCGCGCGGCCCGCTACACCTTCCGGCAGCGCGCGGTGGTCGGGCTGATTCTCGGCGCCGTGCTCTGCGGTGGTCTCGCGGTCGCCGTATCCCCGTTGCTCTGGTGGGGCTGCGGTGGCGCAGCGCTCTCCCTGGTGACCTACCTCGGTTACCTGCGTAAACAGGTGCGAGTCGAGCAGGAGATCCGGCGGCGGCGTAGCGCCCGGCTGTCCGGCCGCGGCCAGGATCCGATGGAACACGGGTCACCCGCCGAAGGTGAGAAATCGCCGCGAGCGGCCCGGTCCGGGATGGACCGCGATACCGCGCGCGCTCTGCGCCGGCGTTCCCACCTGCTCGAACCCGATGACGAGGATCCGGTGTTCGAGCATCTGGACGCCTACGACGCCGGGGTCGCCCGGACCGTACGCAATCGCGCCACCGGCGGCGATATCCGCCGGGCGGCGGGCGCCTGACCAGGTAAAACCGCAGGTCGCGCCCTCGATTCGGTGTCCGGCGACCCGGTTTGCTAGAGTGGCACAGCGCGGTTCACCGAGCCGCACGGGGCTATAGCGCAGTTGGTAGCGCGTCTCGTTCGCATCGAGAAGGTCGGGAGTTCGATTCTCCCTAGCTCCACCCTCGGAAATCCCGGTCGCCGATTCGGCACCGGGATTTTTCGTATCCGGGTCGACGCAGCTCGAGGGGCCGGGGTCTCCGGGGTCCGGATTTGTGAGCCCCTGTTCCACGGCGAAGCTGGCTAATCTGACCCGATGAGCGTTTTCGGGTGGGTATCCATACCGCGTGCCACCGCTCGCGGCTGGTATCCGGGCCTGCGGTCCGGGTTGCGAGCACTGACCGGATCGGCGATGGCCGTCGCGGTCTGCGCGGCGCCGGCCGCGCAGGCGGCGCCGGTCACGCCGGATCCGGTGGGCGGTGCGGTGGGGGCGGTGGAGTTGCGGTTGGCCGACGATCGGCCCGATCCGTGGCGGCCCGGGGTCGCGCGTTCGATCACCGTGACCGTCACCTATCCCGCCGCTCCGGCCGACGGCCTCCGCGCCCCGTATCTCGGGGTTCCGTCCGCGGGCGTGACCCGGCACGCGATCGCGAACGCGCCGGTGGATCGCGGCGCCGGTGACCTCCCGCTGGTGGTGTTCTCGCCCGGGTACATGATGCCCAGGTCCACCTACTCGGCGTTGACCGAGGATCTCGCGAGCCGCGGGTACGCCGTGGTCTCGGTGGACCACACCGGTGACGCCCTGTTGACGGCCGAGCCGGACGGCGGGGTCACCGGCCTCGCGCTCCAGGACAGTTATTCGGATGCGGGTTTGAAGGCCGCCATCGACGCCCGGTCGGCGGATATCCGGTTCGTCGTCGACGAAGCCGAGGCCATCGCGGCCGGTATCCGGACCGCCGATGCCGACGGCCGGCCGCTGCCCGACGGCCTGGCCGACGCGCTGGACCCGGCCCGGGCCGGGGTGGTGGGCCATTCGATGGGCGGGGTGGCCGCGACCGAGGTCCTGCTCGACGACCCGCGTATCGACGCCGCGGTCAACCTCGACGGTGCGATGCTCTACGGCAACGGCCCGGCCCGGATCACCACCGCCGACCCGGGCCGGCCACTGCTGAGCATCGTCAGCTCCGAGCATGCCGCCAGCAGGGAGGGGCGCGAAAGATTCTGGAACGCCTACCTGTCCACACCGCGGACGGCCTGGCATCGGGAGTACGCGATCAGCGGGACGGGGCATTTCGGATTCAGCGATGCCCAGGCCGTGGTGCCGCAGTGGGTTCCCGATATTCCCGGGATGAGCGGACCGGGCAGTTTCAACCTCGGTCCCGCGCCCCGTGCGGAGGTGATCGCCGCGACCCGCGACCTGCTGGCCGCCGTTTCCGACCGCTTCCTGCGCGGCCTTCCCGATGCCGTCCTCGACGACCCCGGTGCCACACATCCCCTTGTCGTGCCGATGAACTGAGTGGTGGCGGGGCCGTGGGGGTACCGCGGCCCGCGTCCGTCGTTCCCGTGCCCGGTCGAAGCCGGTACGCGGCAGCGCTGTTCGTCACACCGCCGGCAAATTCCCCTGTCGTTCACTCACATTCGCGAACGCAATAGTGCGTTTCCTCCGCCGAAATTCGATACCGGTCCGCTATTGTCAGCCACTGAACAAAACCTGTCCGATATGCGGTACGACCGAATCGAGAGCCGATCATGTTTGAACAGAGTGTGATGGTGCCGGGTGACGTTCGAGCGGGGACGGGGGTGAGGGTGTCCTCCCGGGTCCTGCCCACGGCGACACAGCTGCTGTGCAGTTTCCAGGGGACGAAATTCGAGGATCACACCCTGCTCCGTGCGGCCCACGCACTCGCCGCGTTGCATACGCGCCGGCTGACCATGCGGGATATCCGCCTGGTCGCCGAGATGGACGACCGCCGGCGGGAACTGATGGAGGACATCGATGAGTGGATCGGCTCGTGGCCGGTGCCGCGTGGCGGAGAGGGTCTGATCCACGCCGAAACCCTGGGCGCGGTGATCGACCGGATGGCCTGGGGGTGGGTGGACGCCAATCAGGTGGTCGAAATCGACGGTCGTTGCGACCACTACGCGCGGAAGCGCTGGCATCGCCTGGCCGAATTGATCGACGGATACACCGAGTTGATCGGTGAGGTCGGTGGCGGTCGCCGCCGACTACCCGCCCGGATGTGAGCCGGCCACCGCCCATGCCCGGCCCGGTCAACGGCCGGGCGGGTCGCGGGGGCTTCGGCCGGAAGCCCGTGACGTATCGCGAAAGCCCGCTCGGCCCGGCGATAGCGGTGGCGGGTGTGATCGAGGGACTGATCGCCGTCTCACCGTCGGAGACCGGGATTTTCGCGCTGGGCCGAGTCGATCGGGCTAACCGGAGTGCCGGCGGTGCCACGGTGCCGATGTGGCCGTATCGGCGGTGCGTGACGGTTTGTTCTCGGGCGGCGGGAGTCCGGCATCGGCCCGGTCGCTCGTCGGGTCCCCGTGCAACCGTGCGAGCAGGGTGCGCACCAGCCGTTCGAGATGGGCGCTCATGATCCGTTGCGCCTCCGGCGTGGCGGGCCCGAGCGTGCGGGCGGTCGCACGGGCTTCGGCCAATGCCTCATCGATATCGATACTGCCCTTGCTGCCGTAGCTGTACCCGCTCAGCACCTCTTTCAGCCAGGCAAGGAAGGCTTTGTCGGAGTCGTCGGCCGGATCGGAGTCCTGGAACAAGGTGTGCAGTTCGTAGATCACCGTCGCGAGGTCCCATTGCAGCAGCGTCTCGGGTTCATCCACCGGGTCCCTGTTGTTCTGCACGAAGTCGTAGAGGACGTGTCCGAGTTCGTGGGCAAGGATCAGGCGTACAGGTTGGTCGAGTGGCCCGATGAAGTGCCCATCCTCGATCAGGGCGTTGATGGTGAGGCGCATGGTCTCGCGGTCGACCAGCCAGCGCTCGTTCAGCACGACGGTGGACCTTCCCGGCGCCGGTGAGTTGGTGTAGCCGAAGCAGTTTTCGTCGTGGTACGGAACGATCGCCATTGCGTGGAGATTGGTCACATCACCGAACTCGTGGTGGTGGGACAGCAACTCGCCGACGATATCCCGAACGGTCTCCAGGTCGATATCGACCATTTCGAGCCCGACGAGGTCGATACCGAGGGTGGTCCGCACGGTGGCGAGGAGTTCGTGCTTCTGCCGCAGCAGTGCCTTCTCCGCCTCGGTCGACGGGGCGCGGAAGGCATGTTCGCTACGGAAATCGGATTGTTCGGCCATGCCGACGAGCAAGTCGTACAACACGCGCTGACCGTCGGTGACCGGCAGCGCGGAGATGTCGTCGCCCAGGAATTCCGTATACACGCGCGCGAACGACCCGAAAAGGGCACGCCGGACATCCAGATTCCCGTTCGCATCCAATCCGTCGGGGCCGAACTGATCGTGCAGCCATTCGGCGGAGTCGTTGTCCGTGTTCTCGCCCGCCTCGGGCGACCGGATCTGCCGCAGGACTGCACGCGTATGGGTCTCGGCCCGCCATCGTCCGGCCGCCGACAGCACGCTCCCGAATCCCTCGAGCACGGCCGAGCGCAGAGTTTCCGGCGGTATCTCCTGAGCGTGCGCCTGCGATATGTACACACGCAATTCGGCACCCTCGAGTTCGCGCCCGACGACACGCGGTCGTGCCTGGGCCATGAGGACGGTATCGTCGTCGAAGACTCTGTGCATGAGCCGCACGCCGCGTAACCGCGTGGGATACCGATCCAGCAGCGTATGCAGCAGATGCACCAGTTCGCGGAAATCCTCGGCGCCGAGTTTGCCGACGCCTTTGATCGGCACATGGTGCAGCCGCTGGAAAGTTCGCGCCAGTTCGGCCGGTGGCCCGGCGGGCCACCCGAGATTCGATTCGGCACGCGTGACGAGTTCGAGGAAGCCATCGATCATCTCCACGGTGTGCCGCAGCACAGGGTCGCCGGAAGAGGAAACCAGTTTCTGCAATGCTGCGGTATCCGCGGTGGGATACAAAGGCGTGCGAGGTACCGCGACACCGAGGACATCGGACAATGCCTGCTCCAATTGTCCGCTGATGCCGCGTAGCCGCATCTTCTCGGCATGGCTCGGCGCCGGCCCCAGCCCGGCGTGGCCGGTTATCCACTCACCCAGTAGCGCGGGTAATTCCCCGAGTCGGGGACGGCGCGAAACGCCCTCCCAGGCATCCGTTCCCAGATCCGGCAGCGGGGCCTGCACAAATGTGAGTGCCTGGCGGAGCAGCGGAATCTGTACATTCGCGGCCGGAACCCCGAGTGCCGCGGCCAGTGCCGCGCGGGCGCGGTTCAGGTTCTCCGGCGAACTGCGCGAGTGGCCCCAGCTCTCGGGTCGTGGGTGACGGCCCGGTGTCGTGGCCTGGTCCGGCGTACCCCGTGGGTGTGCGCCTATCCCGGCGGAAGTATCCCGGTCGACCGGGGTGGAAGATTCGAGCGGCCGGTGACCATGCGCCGCGCCGCCGCCGTCCATATGCACGATGCCGAGGTTGCGGAACTGATCCCGCTGCTGCTGTTTGAGCCCGCGCCAATCGTCGAGTGGCCGGTCATCCAGGCCACGGACCAGGGGTTCGACCGTGCCGCTGTGCGCCGGTCGTCCGGGCCGGGCGCCAGTGGCGTCGCGCGCGGGGACTTCCCCGGCCACAGTCGGCCCGACCGGGTCACCGATGTCGGCTGCTCCGGTGTCGTGGCGGGAGGCTGCGATTTCGCGGTCGAATCGTGCCTGCCATTCGGCATCGGACTCGCCGTTCGGCATCGGGTAGGTGGTGGTGCCGTCCGCCAGATCGGAGAGGCGGTGCGACAGGCCGTCGAGGTACGCCTCGAGCAGGCCCGGCCAGGCTTCGTCGTCGAGTTCGTCGGCCCGGACCTGCAGTAGCTGGCCGTGCAGATGCAACTTGACGAAGCCGTCCAGGATGTCGATCTGGCGAAGCATGCGGTTGTCGCGCCGGTAAAAGGGGTCGGCACGCAGATCCGCGACAATTGTCCGCCAAGCCTGTGGAGTGTCCTGGTCGGGACGCACCCCGAACAGTTGCGCGATGTCGTCGCGTAGTTTCTCGAGCAGGCGCACTGTGTCGTCGAGTGTGGTGCGTGGTGGTCGGGTCGGTTCCAGCGAGTCCTGGAACCGCATGAAATGGGAGACAACGTCGGAATACCAGGACAGCCGGTCCGCTCGCTCGAACGCCGATTCCGCGTCGATGATCGCCTCCCGGACCGCGTCCAGTTCCTGTGGCGGGAAGTCGAGGGCTCCGGCGAACAGTCGTGCGATCGGAAAATCGAGTTCCGGGTTCAGGAAGGAATTGCTGAAATCGATGGGCACCAGGCGGACACGGTGGTCGACGCCCAGATTCTCGCCCTCGAAGCGGTCCCAGGTCCGAAGGAGATTCTCCGCCAGCACCAACCGCCGCCAGCCCGGTGTGTGCTTGAATCTCCGCACGGAGGAATAGTCCATCGGGTGGTCGCGTACGTCGGGCACGTAGCCGATCAGCAGTACGAGTCCGCTCTCGTCTCGGCGCAGCACGGGAGGGGCGGCCGAGCCGGCCAGCCGCGATATCAGGCTTCCCAGCACTTCGGCGTCGGCCTGGTCGATATCGCGAACGGTTTTCTCGATGACCCGGAAGCCGTTGGGATAGGTGACGAGCACGACTTGTTCCGACATCGTCGAATCGCCCGAATCATGCTTGAGGATAGTGCGTTCGGCGACTCCGGACTCCTCCGCGGCGGCCACCTTTTCCGCGAAGGTCCGGTCGTCGACGAGATCCTTCATCCACGCGATATCGTCCGGATCGAGGTAGTACTTCAGGCCCGATTCCGGTTCGTCGTGGATTCCGGACACCGTTGCCACGGTGATCCGGCCGTCCCGGCCGACTTGCACCTGCCAATGCTCGATCGGGATGCCGTCGAGCGCCGCCATCTCCCGCACCGCGGGAGCCACCGCGCCGAGGAGTTCTTTCTGCCCCCGCAGCGGTGAGGCCACGACGATGCGCAGCGAACCGTCGCTGCCGTGCATGAGCCCGATGCCGCGTTCGAGCCGGCGCGCGCCCGCCGCCGCGAGGATATCGTCGGCCGCCAGCACCGCCAGTGCCTCACGCACCTCGTCGACGTATCCGCGCCACGCATCGATGTGGCTGCGTACCCGATCGAAGTTGTCCCGGACATCGGCCACCGCCGCATCGTTGGCGAGCACCCTGACCGCCACCCGATCGAGGACGTGACGGCGCAGGACGGCCTCCAACCGGCGAGCCTGGGTCTCGGTCAATCGACTGATCTCGTGCGCGATCAGATCGGTGTCCTCCCGGTACACGTGCCTCAGATCGACACCGAGTTCGTCCGCCGGCCGCAATGCCTCGGCGGCCACTTCCGCGGCCTCCTGCTGGGCACGTTCCACGGCCCTTCGCGCACCGGGCGCAAGCTCGTGCGATCGGGATATCGGCCGTCCGTCCGCGCCTATGGGTTTCGGCGACCTACCGCCGCGCGGCCATCCGCCGCCGGTGGCGTGCTGCTGTGCGAGCCCCTCGACCCAGTTACGGCGCCGATTGCGACCGGGTATCGGGTTGTGGGCCTCGCCGAAGGGATCGTCGGGATCGGGCACCCCCATGAATCCGGGTAGGCCGGCGGATGCCGGGCGCGGCGGTGCACCGATTCGTTGCTGCGCTGTGTCGGATGCGTCTCCGGCTGCCGTCGGCGTTGCGGTGCGCTGCGGAAGCCAGGCGACGGCGAGGACGAGGCCGTCGCGGACCCGCCAGCGGCCTTCGATCGGGTCCTGCGGTAGTCCGAACTCGTGGGCGGCGGCCGGATCGAGCCGGGCGCTGAAGGTGCGCTCCGTGAGGTCGACTGTCACGTGCACGAGATCTTCGGCGGGTCCGGCCGGGTGCCGGCCGGTATCGGTTGCGGGAAGGAAGGTCTCGTGGACACCGGCTACCGCGTCCTTGATCGCACGCAGCATGCGCAGGAGGTATGCGCCGTCCCGGACCATATCCGCACCGCCGGCGTACCGGGCCCAGGTGTATTCGCCGGGGTCGAGGAAACCCGGGTTGGTGGTGGTCAGCGGCTTGTTCTCCGCGAGACCGAGGCCGAGCGCCCGGTACTGTGCCGACCACGCGGCCACCGCGGCGGCGTATGTGGACTCTCCGGCCCCGAGCGACGGATCGAGGGTGATCGCGCCGACGGCACCAGGTGGCCACGGCAGCGGCGCCGGGTACGGCGGGCGGTGCGTCTGCTGGAAATCCGGCGCTACCTCGGCCGAGACTCCGAGGCGGTGCAGCGCCATCCGCCCGCTGAGGAATTCGGGATCGGGGTTGTGGCTGTGCACGGTCCGCGCGCCCAGTGCCTCGTACGCGGCGACTCCCGGCGGCAGCAGTGGGGAGATCATCGACTCGCCGAACCGGAACCAGGTCGATTCGACATCGTCCAGCCGGATCACTCCGGTCTCGTAATCCTGGCCGGGTGCCGGACCATGCTGCCGCGTGGACGGGTGTGGGTTGCTGTCGATGACCTCGACGACAAGTCCGCGTTCGCCGTAGGCGCCCCCGCCGACCCGGCCGACCACCCTGACCTCACCGGTGTTTCCGGCCAGCGCTGCGCGCACCCGGGCTTCGATCACCGCCGCCGCCGTTTCGGCGCCCTCGGCGGTGCGCCATTCGTTGCGGGTGGTCAACCACCGGGTGAACTCCGCCCGGGCCCGGGTCGCCGCGCGGATCTGTTCGGACTCGGACAGTCGCACGCCCAGAACTCCGCGTGGTCCTAGGGAGATATCGAAATCGTGGCCGGGTTCGCCGCCGCGCCGCCGTCCCGGGTGTGCCGCAGTGACCCCCTCGCCCGGGCCCGGTTGGAAGAGGCGGTCCACCCAGGTGGAGTCACCGGGGCCGACGCGCACAGTCCAGTACGGGCTGTGCACGATCTCGGTATCGGCGAGTGCGTACCCGACGAGGCCAACGAGGTTTTCCGGGTCGAATTGCAGCAGTGTCACCGCGAACCCCGGCGCGGCGCGCTGCTCGGCGCGGAGGAGATCGTCCCAGAGGCGGCGGGCGTACTGCAGCAACTGGAGTTCGGTGGCATCCAATTCCGTGACGGGACGTGCGGCGAGATCGACCACCACTCGGCGTAGTACCAGCTCACTCGCCGCGTTGGAGAAGTCCCGGGATACGATTGGCGACCTGCCGTTGCGCTGCACGGCCTGCGGGGCGTCCTGGACGACCGCGATCCGCTGCTCCGGAGTCAGCCGGTCCCACCAGTTGACAATCGCCTGACGTTTCGCCATTTCGCGCCGCGGATCGGCCGCCGGGCCGAAGATGGATTCGGCCGTAGCCCGCGCCCCCGCGGCGCGATAGGCCAGCAGCGCGGTCCCGCGTTCTGCGGCCGGGAGTTTCGCGATGAGTTCTGGTCGTGCCGGTCTGGCGGGATGGTTCGCGGTGAAGGCGGCGTCGAGGAAATGATCTACCGCCGTGACGAAGCCGGTGAACCCGGCGTTTCCGGCGATTGCGGCGAGGGCCCGTATCTCGCGCAAAACGTCCTCGGTCGATTCCCGTCCCGGATCGACGTCCAGCTTCGGCGGCGCCAACGTGTGATTCGAGGTTCCTCGCACATTCGGCGCCGAGCCCGGACTCTGCCCGGACTGCGGGGCCACCGTTGTGACGCCCAGAACGTCGGGCAGGGCGCTGTCTAGCGCCATCAAGCGGCCGTTCAACTCCGCGATTCGCAGGAACGGGGCGCCGCGATCACGGGCATCGCGCGCCTCCGAGTCCGCCGCAATGCGTTCACGAAGCCAATTCCGCAGCTCGGGTGTGCCGATCGCGTCGGCCACGCGACGCTGTGCCGCGGGATCGAGACCCTTCAGAACCTCCTGGATCGGGTTGATCGCGTTCAATACCGAAGCCGCGGTGATCATCTCCGGGTCCACGCCGAGCTGTTCCGCCATCCGGAGCGTCTCGGGCAGTAGGCCGGATTCCGGGGCTACGTTCGTGGGTGCTTCGGAGTCGCCGGCCCGGCTGCCGGTCCAGGGGGTTTCCCGAGCCGGACCCGTCGGGTCCGGTGTCTTGTCCGGCTGGGAGGCGGATGCCGCGGTTTCGTGCTGTGCCCGCCCGTGATCGTCAGCGGAGTCCCGGGGGACCGCGCCGATGACATTGGCTATGAAAGGAACTCGGGCGAGGGCCGCCGGTGTATGCCGTTCCAGAACGACTTCGCGCACCGTCCGTGTGTACCCCTCGGTTTCCGGATGGTTGCGTCGCTGCAGATAGTGCCCGAAGTCGAAGTCGCCGGCCAGTAACTCGGCGGTCGTGGACACGAAATGCCACAGCGCGTCGTCGGCCGGTGCGGATATACCGGTGCGGCGGCGGAGGTACGTACGCAGGGCGTGGCCGAGGATATCGGGCGCGGCATCGGGCGGTGCGGCCAGTGTCTCCGCGACGACCGAAGCGAACCACCGGCCGACGTGATCTTCCGGCGCCGCGGAGGTACCACGGAACCCGTCGCGCAATTGTTCGGCGTGACGAAGCTGGTATGGCTCGATCCAATGGTTCAGGAAGCGGTCGAACACCGCCCGGCACGCGATCTGGGGCAGCAGGGCGTCACCGGTGAAGCGCGCCCGGAAGTAGGCCCGCTGGTCCCGGGGCAGGGCTCGGCAGCCCGGGTAGTTCGCCCCGTACAACCCATTGCGGGGGATCGGATCGAAATGCCCGAATTCGGCCGGTGTCAGGAATTGCCGGGTGAGGTCGCGATCGGCTTGGAGTAACGGTCGCGCCGCGAGCATCGCGAGGTAGGTGTATTGCGCGATTTCGTCCAGCGAGAGCTCACGCTGGATGCTGCCGATGATGCTCGCACGTTGCGCGATATCGGGGCCGCTGGGTTGTTCCGGTGTATCGGACGGCATCGTCCGGTATTTGTAGAGGTGTAGCGTTTCTCCTGGTGTCAGCGGGCGGGCCTGCTCGATGAGCAGCGGTCCCGGACCGGTATTGGGCAGGCCTACAGCGATTTCCGCCTCCAATGCCGCCCCCGAGAAGGCGGCGAGCATGCTCAGGCGAGGACTGCGTTCCCGCAGCCAGTTCAATTGCCAATCCCAGTAGTCGGGGCTGTCGATCCAGTCGCTTCCGTGCTGCTCGCCCTCGGCGATGCGCAACAGGTCCTCGATATAGGCGAAGCTCGGGCCGAGGCCGCGCATCTCCGCGGCGAGGTCACCGACTCGCGGCACATAAAGGGCCGCGGCTTCGGGTCCGGTCACGGAGGTCGTTCGTGGTATCTCGGCGTCGCCGCCGGGCGTCGGTTTACTACCGATCCGGCCGTCGTCGGGAGAGGAGTCCGTCGGTACCTCGGCTGTGGGCGCGGCCTCGTCGAGTTCGAACCAGAGGTTCTCATATCCATCCGAAACCGTCCGATCCCATCGTTGCGCGTGGGTGTTCAGCAACTCGAGCGCCGGGTCGGAGGGTACGGTTTCGCCGGTGTGGGTCGCCGTCTCGGATTCCGGCGCACGGCCGGCCGCGTCGACGCGCAGAACACGATTGCCCCGGCTACCGGTCATCTGAATGAGGAGCGCACCAACCGAACCGGCCTCGAGGATTCGAAAACCCAACTCCCGAACCAGCGATTCAGCGGTTTCGGCATGCTCGGCCGGCCAGTACTGCAGGAGATCTCGGATGCGCCACTCGGCCGCGAGCACGGAATCCGGTCCAGTGACTATCAGCTCTGACCGCTCTGGTGCGGGCCGTTCGGGAATCTCGGGCGCCACCTGCGTGGCAGAGGCCTCGGGACCACCGGCGTGCGGCAGGTACCCGGGGTTCGGTTGCCAGAACCGAGGCAGTTCGTCGGCAACAGCGGCGAATTCGCCATGCCACATCGCTGCCGGGATTTCGAAGCAGCCCATGATGCGGTCACCGCGCACGCCGCCCGGCCAATGGACCGAGACGACGCCCCCGGACTCGTCTACCATCCCGAAGCCGCCGGGCGCATCGATAACGTAGATGCGGTGCACCATCTCGAATTTCAGAGGATTGTCGCGGGATACCGCTTCGCCGTACACGGCCGCACGGTCCACCCGCACCGTGGTGTAGACGACTTCGCCGTCGTGCTTTTGCATTTTGGGTAGAAACCCAGCGCCCCAGACTTCGTCGCCGGGTCGTGGATCTCCACGAAACAGCAGACCGCCGCCGACCCGCCAGCCCGAGCGAACATAGTCGGCACCGATTTCCTCCCATCTGGAACGGATCACACCGATGGAGATATCGGTGACAGCCGCCGAGGCGAGCAGAACATCATCCGGTAGTTCGGCGGCCAGTGGATTCCATTGCACCGGCCGCGAAGAACTCTCGATGACCGACCGCACCACCTGAGCGCCGTCGAGCGGGTTCACGGATTCCTTGGTGCCGGGGGATATGAGGTCGGTCGGCGACGGGTTCGTACCTTCGGTATCCGGGCCTGCGACGAATCGGGACTCCCACGGCGCGCGGTCCGGTTCCCGCCCCTCTGCGGGTTCGGCTATCCGTTCATCCATCTCGAACCAGGTGGCTACGGTGGGCCCATCGGTGTCGGTGCCGGACCGGTGGCTCAACGATCTCAGGCTCCCCTGCGCCCAACCCAGGGGAATCCGCTCGCCGGCACGTTCGACGGTGCGGGGGCGCAGGTCCGCACCGGTCACCTCCACCCGGAGTGAGCGGTTACCGGGTTCCCCGGTGATACTCGCCGTGACCCGGAACGGCTCGCCGCTGTCCAGGCCGGCGGCGGCGAGTTCGGATATCAGGAGTTCGGCAGGACCGATCTGATCACCGGCCCGCCAGTCGTGCAACAGTTCCCCCAGTTGTCGGCGAAGCCGGGCGACCAGCCGGGTGTCACCGGGCGTGACCGCGACATCGAGTGCCGTGGTCTCCCGCTCCGGCCTGCTGCCGATCCGATCACCGGTTCGTCCCGGCGCTTCGGTGCGCTCGGGGGATCGGGCAGGCCCCACGACCGGGCCGGCCTCTCTCGTACCTTCTTGCCGCTGAACCGGCGCGGCCGGGTCGATCAGGACGCCGGTGACGTTGTCGCGGTCGCGGGCATCGATCGCATGTTGTTCGACGGCCTCGAGCCCGGCGGACAGCGAACCCGGCCTGGTCGCCATACCGCCGTACACGGTCGCCGCGAGCGATTCGGCCGCGAAATTCTTTCCCCATGCGCCGTCGGTGCCGATGAACAGCAGACCCGGACCTTCGATCGGCACCGTGTAGGCGTGCGATTCGCCGGCGTCGCCTTCGGGGTTGCCGAGGTAGCGATACAGGGTGTGGGAGAACTGCAGCGCGAGCGCTTCTTCCTCGGTGAGGGGTGGCCGGACGCCGTCGTCGCGCATGAGCATCGGAACGATCGAATCGTCCTCGGTGAGCCGTCGGGAACCCGAGGCATCCGGCGTGAGCCAGTACGCTCGGGTATCGCCGCGCCAGTCGACCGTGAGCTGGTTCTGTTCCACCAGCGCGACCGTGATCGTGCAGGCCGGTGGCGTCGCCGGCGTTGTTCCGAGTTGCCTGCCCAGCTCCTCCACCGCGTCGGCGGCCGCCGCTGTCGCCGCCCGCACCATGGCCAGCGGATCGAACCGGCCGTCGGACCCGACCTTTCGTAGTGCTTCGACCAAGTGGTCGCGCGCGGTGCCGACGGCGGTGGCCGAAGCGAGTTCGCTCTTCGTCGATGTCGACGTGCCGTCGGCGACCACAGCCACTTGGACCAGGCGGCCGCCGACTACGAGTTTCGCGACCGCGTAGGCGTCCTGGTTGTTGTGATGGCCGTCGCCCGCGGGTCCGATACCGATATCGCTCGAACCGGCGACCGAGCCGAGATCCGTGGTGACCCGGCTCGGGTTGGCGGTGACAGCGTGGAAGTGCCCGACGAGCGTTCGGAGCCGATCCGGGTCGATCGTCGTGGGGCGCGTCTCCGCGTACATCACCAGTTCGTCCAGCAACTCGTACGAGTCCTGCAGCTTTCGGTACTTTTCCGAGAGCGCCTCCGCGATCTCGCGACTGCGCCGGGTGGATTCCATCAACTCCTCGGTCGCCGGTGTGCCTTCCCCGGCGGCGCGTGATTCGGCTTCTTCGGCTTGCCGGATCGCCCGGTCCGAAACCTCGCCGGCCCGGACGGTTTCGCCGAAGACGTTCTCCGCTGTCCGATACAGCTGCGCGAGATCCAATTCCGTCCCGTCACCGAACCGAATGCTCGGCGATGCCGGTGCGATCTGTCCGGCGTCAGGACTCTCCGCCCGGCCCGCTGTCGCCTCGAGGTGCTCCGGCACAGCCCGCTGCGTTTCGGGGACGGCGAGGCCTGGCGTTGGCTCCGCTGGAACGCGATCCTCGGTCCGCTGCTGTGCATAGGGGTTCTCCGCTGGCGTCTCGGCCGCTCGGGGGAGCGTGTACCACGGCTCCCGCTCCCGTGCCGACCACGGGGTGGTGCCGGGGAGGGACTCGGCCTGCCCCGGTCGCCCCGGGAAGGCGTTCAGGGCTTCGCTCAGCGCGCGGACCCGCTCGTTCGCGGCGGCGTAGCGGTCGAGCGCCTCGGCCAACCCGGTGCCCGATTTCCCGGCCATCACCTCGCCGGCCTCGGCATGCGCCGCCGCGCGTTCTTCCGCGGCGTGAAGCAGGTGAACCATGAGCCGGAGCCGCTGCGGTGTGTGGGCCGAAGCGGGCCTGTCCAGGTCGGCATGCAGTTCATCGAGGTGGTTCCCGAGGCTATCGAGCCGGGCCAGATCGCCGGCGGTGGTACCCGGGTTCTGCCGCGCGGCGGTGACCTCGGCGGCTACCGCGGCACGTACCGCGTCGAGGCGATCCGGCGTGACCGTCGCCCGCAGCGCGCCGGGATCCTGAGGGCGCGATCCGATCGGCGCGTCTCGCCCGCTGTCTCGGTCCCGGCCGTA
>NZ_JBSFRU010000140.1:0-15168 GCF_053589395.1 Nocardia sp. NPDC003345 | reverse complement strand
GTGGATTTACCCGAGCCCGACGGCCCGATGACCGTGGTCGTCTTCCCGGCGTCGACATGGATGTCCACGCCACGCAGCACCTGGTTGCGGCCCAGCCGCAGATGGAGTCCGGTTCCGGTGAGTGCGGCGCTCATATCAGCCCCGGCCTTCCGTGATCGTGGCCTGTTCGACCGCATCGACCGGCTGATCGGGCCGCCCGGTGCGCATCCGCCGGTCGATGTAGTTCACCAGGTGGGTGAGGGGGATGGTCAGCAGTAGATACACCAGACCGGCCGCCACCAGCGGGGACAGATTTCCGGTCTGAGCGTTGAGGTCGCGTCCCACCGCGAACAGTTCGCGCTGGGTGGCGAGCAGGCCGAGGAAGTAGATCAGGGACGAATCCTTGATCAACGCGATGAACTGGTTCATCAGGGCGGGCAGCACCCGGCGCACACCCTGTGGGATCACCACCAGGGTCATGGCCTGCCGGTAACCGAAGCCGATCGCCCGCGCCGCCTCGAGCTGGCCCGGTTCCACCGATTGGATACCCGACCGGAATATCTCGCCGATATAGGCCGAGGCGAGCAGGGCCAGCGCGACCGCGCCCAGCCAGTAGGGGTTGTTACCGGTGAGGTTGCCGACCACCGGCCCGACCCCGAGCCCGATGAGCAGGATGATGACCACCGCCGGCAGGCCGCGGAAGATATCGGTGTAGACCCGGGCGGGCCAGCGCAGCCAGCGGGTCCGCGAGATACCTGCCACCGCGAGCAGCATGCCGAGGACGGTGCCCAGCACTCCGGAGACCAAGGCCAGGATCAGGGTATTCGGCAGACCCGTCTTGAAGAGGTCGGGTAAGGCCTGGCGGTACAGCGACCAATCGAAGAAGGTGTCGCCCAATTGTTCCAGGGTGGACTCGGGCGCCTGCTGCGTCTGTTCTTCCGGCCCGCGTTCGGCGGCCAGCGCCGCGAAATCGGGGAGTTGCGGGGCCGGCGCGGCTTTCGAACCGGGTTTCCAGCCGGGCGGTAGTTCCCGGGGCACCCAGTCGCTGTACAGGCGGGCGTAGGTGCCGTCGGCGATCACGGCGTCGAGTCCGGCGTTGAGCGCGTCGGTGAGCGGTTTGTTGTTCTTCGGGACCGCCCACGCGGCGAAGTTGTCGAGACTGAAGGAGTTCTCCACCACCGAGGTGGCGTCGCCCGGGGCGATCGCGCCTTCGGCCTGCGCCGAGGGCGCCACCCAGGCATCGACCTGACCGGTTTTCACATTGGCGTAGGCGGTGTTGTAGTCGGGGAACTTCACCGGATCCAGACCGAGTTCGTTCACCACGTACTCGTCCTGCACGGTGCCCTGCACGACCGCCACCCGCGACCCCGGATCCAGGTCGGCGAAACTTCGGACCGGGCTGCCGTCCTTGACGACCAGCGAGAAGTAGCCGAAATCGTAGCCGTTGGTGAAGCCGACCAGCTGGCGGCGGGCGTCGGTGGTGGTGATGTTGGAGGAGCCGGCGTCGAACCGGCCGCCGGCCACCTGGGCCAGCAGGCCCGCGAACTCGGTGCCGGAGAATTCGACCTGCAGCCCGATCTTCGCCGCCACCGCGCGCAGCAGTTCGTTGTCGAAACCGGTGAAGCTGCCCCGGGAGTCGACGCAGATACTGGGCGGGGCGTCGGAGAGGGTGCCGACGCTCAGTACGCCGGGCCGGAGCAGCCCGAGCCGGGAGATATCGACCGAGTCCAGTGGCACGGTGGTATCGGTGGTGAACCTGTCCTCGGACCCGGCGCCGGGTGCGGTGAGGTTCTGCGGGGCGGCCGAGGCCGCCTCGGGTCCCGGCGGCGAGCACAGATCGCGGGCGGCGGTATCGCCGCCACCGCCGCCGCACGCCGTGGCCAGCAGGGCGACGGCGAGCAGTATCGCGGCGAGCAGCGCGCGGGCGCGCGGAACGGGCAGAGCGGCCATGATCGACAACCCTAGCCCCCGGGCCCGCCGCTTCCGGGCCGCAGCCCCGGGTGCGCCGGAGACCGGCGCCGCGCCGCACGCACCCCGCGAACAGGGCATATTCCGGCGATGACCCGGTTTCGCTCGGCGCGAGCCGAATTCGGCCGCGCGCCGGGATCGCGGGACCGGGCGGGGCCGCCGGTCGTGGAGGCGGTTACCCGAGCGTGGTCGGGTAACCTGCGGCCGGGCGGTGGTGGCGATCACACGGCGAAATCCTCAGCGACTCGCGCGCAGGATGCGGTTCGCCCGCAGGGTGCGGGGCGGTTCGTCCCCGGCCGGGGATCCGCCGAGGTAGCCGGCGATGAGGTCGGGGCCGGCGTGGTCCTCGAGGTCGGTGAAGCCGAGGGCGGACAGTCGCGCGGCGATCTCCCCGGGGGTGAAGTAGCTGAACACCGGTTCGCCGACGCCGGCCAGCCGCTCGGCACGTGCCCGCTGGTACGCGCGGTCCTCGTCGCTGT
This sequence comes from Nocardia sp. NPDC003345, assembly GCF_053589395.1. NCBI lineage: Bacteria > Bacillati > Actinomycetota > Actinomycetes > Mycobacteriales > Nocardiaceae > Nocardia > Nocardia sp. NPDC003345. Next base: position 12,742 of record NZ_JBSFRU010000140.1, on the reverse strand, counting down.
CGGCGGGCCGCAGGTAGTCGAAGATCACCGCGGCGGGACGGCCCTGGCCCGCGATGTATTCGAGGGTGGTCTCGGCGGCGCTCGGGGTCAGGTAGAACACGACACCGAGCCACACGAATACGGCCGGGTCCGTTCGTGCGAATCCGCCGGCCGCCAATCCGGCTGCCAGGGTCCGGGTTTCGAAGTCGGCCGGTACGAAGGTCAGCGTTTCCGGGAGGTCGATTCCGGCCGCGGTGAGGCGTTCGCGTTTCCAAGCCTGGGTGGCGGGGTGATCGACCTCGAACACCCGCAGATCCGGGTGCGGATTGCGATAGGCGAAGGTGTCCAGGCCGGCCCCGAGGATCACGACCTGCCGGACCCCGTCGGCTACGGCCGCGGCCACCGCGTCTTCGGCGAAGCGGGCGCGGGCGGCGAAGAACAGCCGCCGGGACCGATCACCGACCGCGAGCCCGAGATCGCCGGTTGTGGACGTGCCCGCGTCGGTCAGCTCCGCCGCGGTGACGCCGAGCAGCCGGGCCGCCAGCGGATCGGTGAAGATCGGTGGCCGGTCGGCGATCTGGTGATAGGCGCGGGCGTACGCGGTGATGAGCGCTGTCCGGCTGGGGCCGTCGTTGTCCATACTCCAGAACCTAGAGGTCCGCGTCCTCGCGGCCGCGATCGGCCGCGCCCGCTTCGAAGAACGCGCGCGGGACGTCCTCGAGCATGGTCCGGAGCAGTTCGGGGTCGATGCCGCGATCGAGCACGTAGGGGAAGACATCGTCGAACAGATGGGTGTAGTGCCATTGCGGCAGCACCGCCTCGCGCAGCGAGGGTTGCATCCAGTCGATATAGCAACTGGAGTCCTGGGAGAGCACCATCCGTTCGGCGTAGCCCCGGCGCAGCATCTCGATGAGCGTATCGGCGCGGGCCTCGAACGTGGTGTCGAGATTGATCCCGAACCGGTCCATGCCCAGCACGAAACCGGCGTCCGCGAGGGTGGTGAGGTATTCGAGATCCGTGGTGTCGCCGCTGTGTCCCAGCACGATCCGGCCCGGGTCGACGCCCTCCTCGGCGCACAGGACGCGTTTGACCTCGAGCCCGGACCCGGAGTCCGGGTGCGTGTGCACGGTGATCGGCACCCCGGTCTCGTGGTGGGCGCGGGCGACCGCGCGCATCACCCGCTCGACTCCCGGAGTCAGCCCCTGGGCGTCGATCGCGCATTTGAGCATGCCCGCCCGCACGCCCGTGCCGGCGATCCCGTCGCGGATATCGCTGACGAACATATCGACCATGGGGTCCGCGACCTCGGCGCCGACCATCGGATTCAGCGCCGGACCCCGGTAGTGGAAGTAGAACGGCACATCGTCGTAGGTGTAGAGCCCGGTGGCCACGATCAACCGCAGCGGGATCCGGCGGGCGATCTCGGCGATCCGGGGGATGTACCGGCCCAGCCCCACCACCGTGGGATCGACGATGGTGCGCACCCCGGCGTCGTAGGCGGCCGTGAGGCGGCGGACCGCGTCGTCGACGCGTTCGCTGTCCGAACCCCATTCCGACGGAAAGTTCTGCTGCACATCGGAACTGAGGACGAAGACATGCTCGTGCATGAGCGTGGTACCGAGATCGGCGGTATCCGCCGGGCCGAGGACGGTGTTGATCGGGGACACAGCGAACGTCTCCTGATAGGGCGGGGCGCACGGGCGCGCCGGCGTGGACAAGCGGGGTGGATGCGATTCCGGCGAGACCGGCGCGAGTCCCGGTGACAGCACGCGAAACTGGTTGCCGAACCAGGTGGCGGCCGGTTTCCGGGATACCCGCAACTCTAGGGCTACCGGGTCGGCGCGGACCATATTCCGGCCGCATGAAAGGCCGGCGGGCATTTGTGCGCCGCGCACAGCCGGGCAGGCGCGGTGCGACAGGTCGGCGCGAGCGGTTTCAGTGTGCCGGGTCGTCGGGGCGCAGGATCGCCGAGCCCAGCCGCTGCGTGGCCTGTAGCGCGAGACGCAGGTGCAGATCGGCATCGTGGCCGTTGCGCCCGCCGCCCAGCAGGCCGGTCGCCTGCCGGACCCGGTACTGCACGGTGTTGCGGTGTACCGCCAGCTGTTCGGCGGCCCCCGCGTAACTGTGGTTGAGCGCCAGGAAAACCCGCAGCGTCTCCCGCAGCCCGTGATTGCGCTGATTGTCCACCGCCAGTTCGCCGAGTATCTCGGCGACGAATTCACGTAGCGAGTCGATATCGCGGGCCAGTAGCGCGGTGGCCGCCACATCGGCGTAGGCGATCACCTTCCCGCTGTCCGTGCCGCCGGCGAGGGCGAGGTGGCGGACGCGTTCGGCTTGCCGGGAACACCGCCGGAATCCTTCGATACCGGGCGCGCATCCGCCGATCGCGGCGCGCACCGGCAGCTCCCGTTCGCCCAATACCCGTCCGACGGCCGCGGCATCGACGGTGAGCGGACCCGGAACCGCGAACCACAGCCGTACCTCGCGCTCGTCCACCGGAACCATGAGCGTCGCCCGCACCCGGCCGAACGATCCGGCCAGCGCGGTCCGGCAGCGGTCGAGCACGGCCACGGCGGTGGCGGCGGTGAGATCGGCGCCGGTCCAGGCGTGTACCGCCAGATGGTGGCCGGTGAGCGGATACTGCAGGACCCGCTCGGCTTCGGCGGGATCGGTGGGCGTCCCCGCCAGCAGCCGGGTCACCCACTGCTGGCGCAGCCCGCTCCGGCTGCTCACCCAGCGGTCGCGTTCCTGTTCGTAGGCGACCGTGACCTGCTCACAGACCCGGTCGATATAGAGCGAGGTCCGGTGCACCATCCGCACGATCACCGCGGTGGTGTCGGCGCCGCCCAGTTCGACCGCGTAGCGCATCGCGGCATCGAGGAAGCCCGCCTGGCCGACCCGGTACGCGGCGATCATCGCCGATACCGGTACATCGTGCTGGGCGAGGGCGCGGGCGTACACCACGGCCCGTTCCGGGGCGAGGACTCCGTCGCCGTCGTCCTCGCCGCCCAGGAACTCCAGTGCGGCGGTCAGGTTGTCCGCGGTACCGGCTTCCATCAGTTCCCGGAGCCGGGGATCGCGGTCCAGCACCGGAACGCGCCCGCGCATCTGTGCCGAGAGCGTCTCGATGAACCGGTCGCGCTCACCGGTGAACCGGTAGGCGACCCGCTCGATGATCTCGTCGGCCGAGAGTGCGCCGGAAAGCTGTGCCACCGTCCCATCATCGCCGCCCGGCCGGTGACAGGACGACCTTCGGGTAGCGATACCGCGTGCGGTGGGCGTCTGTGCGCCACCGGCCGAGCGCACGGTCGCCTCCCGGTGGCCGGACCGATAGAGTCGCGGGAGACGGGCTGCCGGTGTACCGGGTAGGCGCGGCGCAGGTGCAGGAACGACACGGTACGGGCGGCTCCATGAAGATCTCCGCGGGTGCTCCGGGATGGTATGAGGCGTGCTCGCAGGCCGAACGCGCCACCACGGTCGAGCTCGCCGCCACCCGGTGGAAATGGTCGGTGGTCTGGTCGGTGCTGGCGGGGGTGGGGCTGGCGCTCGCCCTCGGGCTCTCGGTCGGCGCGCTGCTGCCGCTGCGCTGGCCGGTCTCGGACCTGCCGTTCGGAGTGTGGGCGGTCGCGCTGATCGCGCTGCTGCTGGATCTGGGTGTGCTGGTGCCCAACGGGCTGGCGTGGTCGCGGGTGGGGCTGGTGTTCTCCGGCGCCGCCCCGGATTCGGCGGTGCTGCCGTTCCGCTGGCTGCGCTGGGTTCCCACCTCGCTGATATCGCTGTACGGGACCGTGGCCATGCTGATGATCGGTGTGCATCCGCTCGCGGAATACGGCGAATCCGGGCTGCTCGGGCTGTCGTTCACCGACTGGCTCACCGCGGTGGTCGCGGTGCTGTGTGTGCTGTGTGGTCTGGCGACACTGTGGTTGAAGGTGATCCTGCGGCCGGTGCGCAGTGGTCCGTGACCGGCCGCCGGATCCCGGTCAGTTCAGGGGGCTGCGCCGTTCCAGCAGGACCGCGTCGCGCCAGCGTCCCTCCGAGCGGCCGATACGTTCCCGGATACCGACGGTGCGGAACCCGGCCGCGTGGTGCAGCGAGATCGCGACGCGGTCCTCGGGGAACAACGTGGTCTGCAGGGTCCGCAGGCCGGCGTCCTCGGCGGCCAGTACCTGCCGCCGCAGCAGCGCGGCACCGGCGCCGCGGCCCTCCATGGCCTCGGTGACCATGACACAACTGTCGGCGACGTCCTGGTAGAAGTCCTCGTCGGAGACCGGGGTGAGCGCGGCCCAGCCGGCGATCCGGCCGTCGATCTCGGCGACCCAGCGGTGCTCGGGGAGCCACCGGCGGTCGAGGGCCTCGGGTTCGGGGGCATCGGCGGCGAAGACCGCCGGGTAGACGGTGCCGCGCGCGGCGTAGATACCGCGGACCGGGGTCCAGTCGGCGTCGGTCATGGCCCGCACCGTCACATCGTGGGGCAGGTCTTCGGGACAGGGTGGTTGCGGAGTCAGGATTCCCATCACCGCGTCCGCGGTATGCGGGAGTTCGGTGCACCGGTGCGGGTTCACCGTGACGAGAGTGGCCGTGCCCTCTTTGTGCACGGTGACGAAACCGGCGTCGGTGAGCTTGCGGACGTGATGGGAGACGGTGGGTTGTCCGACGCCGAGTGCTTCGGCGATCTCCCCGATATGGATTCCGGCCGGGCTCGTGGCGACCTGATGTAGCAGGCGGACCCGGGTGGGGTCGGCCAGACAGGAAAACCACCCGGCGTAGAGGGCCGCGTCGGCGACCGGTAGCGCGTCGCCGCGCTCGCGGTCCCGCACGACCGGCGGTTCCAAGGAGGTCATGGGGCCACTATATCGGCGGCAGAATTCGGCGGAAAAAAATTTCCGCCGCCGGGTTTATCCAACGCTGTCGATGGTGTCCGGCGCTCCTTTTCCGCGATCTATTCGCGGCCTTGTGGTGATGATTCCGTCGCCCAACCGAAATGAAGACACTTCACCTCGGTCATTCCGGGTCGGATCTGCATCGATGCATTTCGATGCAGTATTCCGAACAGTCGTGATGATCATGATTCGGGTGGCGCGGCAGCGGGGTGACGCAGGGTTCGGCCGGAATTGTTCCGGCGTTTCCGGAATGGGGTGATCATCCGCCGGAAGATCGTCGAATTCACGACCTTTTGCGCGGCTTCCCCCGTTGTCCGTGCGGTGCTGTCGCTGCCTTTCCGGGCCGATTGCCGGAGATTTTCCGAACCGGTGCCCGTGTGTCCGGGCCGACGGTCTCTATGCGTGATGGGGATGTGCCCGGTGGTAGCCGATGCGGGGGACTGTCTCGGACAATCACATTCGGGTATACGGGCGAGTCGCCGCCCGAAGATCTCGCAGCCGCCGGAAGGTGGCGGTGAGCACCGGTTCCCGGGTGTCCACCGTCCGGGACGGCATTGCAGGAAACCATCGGATGACCTTACTGTGTAAGGATGAGCAGCGTCGCTTGTGCCGGCACCGCCGGACCAGAATTCCGGCGGCTGACCTCCGCTCTCACCAGGGTCTATGGTGGCCGCAAGGGTGTGGGCGCGGCGTTGGCGGTGTACCGGCACGGGGAACCGATCCTGGATCTGTGGATCGGGGAATCCGCTCCCGGAAAGCCGTGGACCCGGGATACCGGAGCGATGGTCTTCTCGGCGACCAAGGGTATCGCCTCGACCGTCGTGCACCGGCTCGCCGACCGTGGACTGATCGACTACGACGCTCCGGTGTGCGAATACTGGCCGGAGTTCGGGTGCAACGGTAAGAAGAACATCACGGTCCGGCAGATACTCACTCATTCGGCGGGGTTGTCCGGGGTGGGGACCCTGGCGGTGCACGGGTCGGAGATGCTCGACCACGCGCTCATGGCGGAACGACTGGCCGCGGCCACGCCCGACCGGCTGCTCGGCGTGCCCGCCTATCACGCCATCACCTTCGGCTGGCTGCTCGCCGGGCTGACCCGGGCGGTGACCGGCGCGAGTATGAAGGAACTCTTCCAGCAGGAGGTCGCGGCGCCACTGGGGATCGAGGGCATCCACCTCGGGCGCCCGCCGGCGGGATCGGTGACCATGGCCGCCGAATGCTTCGGCACCGGGTTCTCCTTCGCGGGCACGCCACGCGGCTCGCGGCTGGTGACCCTGCTGCAGGGCATTCCGGGCGCGGTCGGTGTCGGTAGCCGCTCCCTGTTCATCCCGGGCGCCGAGGCCATCCTGACCGGCCCCAACCCGCCCGTGCTGGAATCCGAGATGCCGGCCGGCAACGGAGTCTGCAGCGCCAACGGCCTGGCCGCCATGTACGAACCGCTGGCCTGCGACGGGCTGGCCGGCGGCCGGCGCTATCTCTCCGGCGCGGCCATCCAGGCCATCCGGCGGATCGAACGCTACCGGCCGGACACCGGCCTGTTCATGTACCTGGGCCCGCTGTGGCATCTCGGCTACCACTCGATGCCGACCCTCGGCGCGCCCCGGGCCTTCGGCCATATCGGGCTGGGCGGTTCGTTCGGCTGGGCCGACCCCGACAGCGGTCTTTCGGTCGGCTTCGTGCACAACCGGTTGTCCATGGAAACCCTGGCCGTGGATCAGCCCGCGTTCGCCTGGCTGCTTCCGCTGGTCATGGCCGGTGCCCGCTCGGCCCGGCGGATCGAGCGGCGCACCGCGCCCCGCGAGGTCGCGGCCTAGATCGGGCGGCCGGGCCGCCCGATCGTCCGGCTCAGGTCAGATAGCGGTAGGCGGGTGAACCCGGTTCCAGTCGCTCGCAGCGGATCGGCGACCGGTCGATCCGGTCCAGCAGCGGTGCCAGACCGGCTCGTTCGCCCAGTTCGATACCGACCAGCGCGGCCCCGGTCTCACGGTTGTTGCGTTTGACGTACTCGAACAGGGTGATGTCGTCGTCGGGGCCGAGGACCTCGTCCAGGAATCGGCGCAGCGCGCCGGGTTCCTGCGGGAAATCCACCAGGAAATAGTGCTTCAGGCCCTGATGCACCAGCGACCGTTCGATCACCTCGCCGTACCGGGAGACGTCGTTGTTGCCGCCGGAGATGAGGCAGACCACCGTCGACCCGGGTTCCGGCGCGGTTTCCAGCAGCGCGCTGACCGCGAGCGCACCCGCGGGCTCGGCGATGATCCCCTCGTTCTGGTACAGCTCCAGCATGGCGGTGCAGATCGCGCCCTCGTCGACCCGCAGCAGCCGGAACGACCCCGCGCCGGTGGGCGATTCGGTCCCGGTGAGCAACGGCAGCGATCCGTGCGACACCACCCGCCCGCCGAAGCCCGAAACCGCGTCGAAGGGGACCTGCCCGATCCGGCGCACCGCGGCGCCGTCGACGAACGGGTCCAATTCGGGCAGCGTCACCGGCGCGCCGGCCACCAGGGCGGCGGTCATGGAGGCGGCGCCGGCCGGCTCGACGCCGAGAATGGCCGTCGAGGCGGAGCGTTCGCGCAGATAGGTGCCTATTCCGGCGAGGCAGCCGCCGCCGCCCACCGGGACGACCACCAGATCGGGGGGCGCATCCAGCTGGTCCAGGATCTCCGCGGCGATGGTGCCCTGACCCGCCGCGGTGCGGGTGTCGTCGAACGGGGGGACCATGGTCGCCCCGGTGCGGCGCACATCGGCGGCGGCGGCCGCGGCCGCGGCGTCGAAGGTTTCGCCCACCGCGATCAGTTCGACGAATTCGCCGCCGTGCACCCGGATCCGGTCGCGTTTCTGTTTGGGCGTGGTGGTCGGGACGTAGATGCGACCGGTGATCCCCATGGCGCGGCAGGCGAAGGCCACGCCCTGCGCGTGGTTGCCCGCGCTCGCGGTGACCACCCCGGCCGCCCGCTCGGATTCGCTGAGCTGTACCACCAGGTTGTAGGCGCCGCGCAGTTTGTAGGAGCGCACCACGGTGAGGTCTTCGCGTTTGAGATACACCCGCGCGCCGGTCAGCTGCGATAGGCGCGGGCATAGCTGCAGCGGGGTCGGCTCGATGATGTCGGCGATGCGTTTTGCTGCGGCGTCGATCTCGTCCGCGGTCAGCGCGGGACGGGCTTCTGGCAGGTGAGTGAGCACATCGGACACCCGCTCCATGCTGCCACCCGCCGCGCCGGCGGGCTGCGGCGGGTGGCCCTGTACTGGGATTTCGTTGCCCGCGGCAACGGCCTCGCCCCCACCGCGCGGGCACTGGACGAGGCCGTGCGGGTCAGCGCGGGCTGAGGACGAACACCGGGATCTGCCGGTCGGTCTTGCGCTGGTAGTCGTCGTAGGGCGGATAGGCCGCCACGGCCCGCTCCCACCAGAGGGCCTTCTCCTCGCCGAAGACCTCCCGCGCGGTGTAGTCCCGGGTGACGGTGCCGTCCTGAAGTTCCACATGCGGCTGGGCGACGACATTGAAGTACCAGACGGGATGTTTGGGAGCGCCGCCCAGCGACGCGACCACCGCGTATTCGCCCTCGTGCTCGACCCGCATGAGCGCGGTCTTACGCAGCTTCCCGGTCTTGTTGCCCACGGTGGTCAGCACGATCACCGGCATGCCCTGCATGGTGGTGCCCTCGGTACCACCGGACTGTTCGATCTTCTCGGCCTGCTCACGGGCCCAGTCGGATGTGGACGGTGCGTATTCTCCGGTCAATGGCATGCCCCGGCCAACGTCCGGGCCGCGCCGTGTTGTTCCCGGCGCGCCGTCGAGGCGGGCGGTGGAGGGTCGCGACCGGGGGGATATGTGTCGGGGAAGACAAAAGTTCGCTGGACCGAAATCCGAGTGCACGGGTAGCCTCAATACATGACCGCATCGCACTCCCTCGAACTCCGGGCCGGTGATTCCACCGCGCCGGGGATCGATATCGCGGGCACGCGCTGGCCGCTGTACAAGCTGGAGGCGCTGGGCGTGGGGCTGCTGGTCTTCCTGATCCCGGCGGTGATCCTGGGTTCCGCGCAGGCCGGGGTGCTGCTCGGCGCCGCGGTGGGCGCGCTGCTGTGGACGCTGGGCCGGTGGCGCGCCACGCGGTAGAACCCGCGGTCCGCCGATTCCGGCGGCGGGCCGGGCCCGCGTACTAGGCTGAGCCGAGTTGATCACCTGTCCAACCGGCTCCGGGTCGAGATCCAGGGCCCCGACGACTACGCGAGCCGCATTCATGACCGATCGAGTACATGCCTTCACCGACGACGCGCTGGGTGAGTACGACACCGTGGCGCTGGCCGAACAGGTCCGAACCGGCGCGGTGAGCCCGGCGGAGCTGGCCGAGGCCGCCATCGCCCGCGCCGACGCGGTAGATCCGCGACTGCACGCGATCGCCTACCGGCCCGCGCGCCCGCGGATCGCCGGCACCCAGACCGGGGTGTGGTACGGGGTCCCGTCGTTCGTGAAGGACAACGCCGATGTGGCCGGTATGCCCAGCTGCTTCGGCAGCGCCGCGATCACCCCGCGTCCGGCGGCCGCCGACGACCGGTTCACCGCGCAGCTGCTGAGCACCGGCCTGACCGTGCTGGGCAAGACCACCCTGCCCGAATTCGGGTTCATCTCCACCACGGAATTCGAGCACGGCGAACCCACCCGCAACCCCTGGGATACCGGCTATACGGTGGGCGGTTCGTCGGGCGGCTCGGCGGCGATGGTCGCGGCGGGCGTGGTCCCGGTCGCGCACGGTAACGACGGCGGCGGCTCGCTGCGCATTCCGGCCGCCTGTGCCGGACTGGTATCGCTCAAGCCCAGCCGGGGCCGGCATCGCGAGAATGCCCAGGCCCGTCAGCTGCCCATCAAACTCGTATCGGAGGGCGTACTGACCCGGTCGGTCCGGGATCAGGCGGCCTATCACGCGGCGGCCGAACGTTACTGGCGCAATCCGAAACTGCCACCGGTCGGGCTGGTCGAGGGGCCGTCGGACCGCATGCTGCGCATCGGCCTGCTCACCACGGCCGCCAACGGACTGGAACCGGATGCGGCGACCGCCGCGGCGGTCACCGCCACCGCCGGCATCCTGGAGCGGGCCGGGCATACGGTGGAACCGATCGCCACTCCGGTGGCGGCGAGCCTGGTCGAGGATTTCCTGCAGTACTGGGCGTTCCTCGCGCAGATGTCGGGCACCACCGGCAAACTGGCGCACGGCCGGTCCTTCGACGCTTCCCGGCTCGATCCCTTCTCCAAGGGGCTGGCGGCTTCCTTCCGGCGCCGCCTGTTCTCCACACCGGGCGCGCTCTACCGGTTGAACCGGGCCCGGGCCGACTACGACGCCGTCCTCACCCGCTGCGATGTGGTCCTGTCGCCGGTGCTCACCCACACCACGCCCGAGATCGGCTATCTGAACCCGGCCGTACCGTTCCCCGAACTGCTGGAGCGGGTCACGAATTTCGTGGGCTACACACCGGTCAACAATGTCACCGGTTCGCCGTCGATAGCCGTGCCCGCCGGCCTCACCGAGGCGGGGCTGCCGGTCGGGGTCATGCTCAGCGGGGCCTACGGCGACGAGAAAACGCTGCTCGAACTGGCATTCCTGCTGGAATCGGCGAACCCGTTCCCGCGCATCACCGCGGCGTCCTGATCACGCCCGGCGGTCTCAGCGGACCAGGAGCGCGACCGGGAGCCGCGCGAACAGTTTCTCGGTGCGGGCCCGGTTCTGGAAGGTATGGCCGGTGAGCCGGTCGGTCCACGATCCCGACGGCAGTTCGATATAGGTATCGCCCCAGCCGGTCTCACCGATCGCGACGCTGTGCCGGGTGACGGCCACGATGATCTCCGGTTCGGCGCCCACCCGGCCACGCGCGTAGGCCAGTAGTTTGTCGGCGTGCTCGCCGTGACCGAAGGTGGGTGTGTAGGTGCCGCCGACGAAACACTCCGGCCGCTCCCGGCGCAACCACAGCGCGTAGGCCACGATCCACATCTTGGCCGCGCCGGTGATGTCGAGCGGCGGTGTGGTGGTGAGGGTGTGCAGCAGCCCGGCGCGGGAACCGAAATCGACCGGACGGCGGTTGTCGGGATCGACCAGCGAGTCCTCCCACAGCTCGCAGCCCTGGTAGATATCCGGAATACCCGGCGCGCACAGCTGTAGCAGCTTCTGCGCCAGCGAATCGGACCAGGCGTGCGGGGCGAGATCGTGGGCGAGATCGGTGAGCTGACGGCCGACCGGGCCGTCGATCACCTGGTCGAGCCAGACGTGGACCGCGTTCTCGAAGTCGACATCGGGATCCTCCCAGGAGGTGTGCTCCCCGGACTCGCGGATCGCCTTCTCGGCGAACCGGTGCACGCGTTCGCGCAGCCCCGGCACGGAGGGGGCGGGGCGGCCGTCCGCGGGCCACATCCCGAACATGTTCTGCAGCAGGAACAGTGCGGTCGCGCCGTCGGGCGGGGGCAGCTTCTCCAGCCACAGCGTCACCGCGCGGGCCCACATGCGCGGCACCTGGGAGAGCACCCCGATCCGCGCCCGCACATCCTCGCCGCGTTTGGTGTCGTGGGTGGACAGGGTGGTCATCGAGGCGGGCCAGCGCCGGGCCCGCGACGCGTTCGCCAGATGGAATTCGTTGACCGTGCGGCCGAAACGGGCCGGGTTACCGCCCAGTTCCTGCAGCGATACCAGCCGGACCGCCCGGTAGAAGAGGATGTCCTCCACGGCCTTGGCGCCGATCGCGGTGCTCACCTGGTGAAACCGGTTCCAGGCGGTGCCACCGGCGGTCACCGCGGTGGCCAGGATGGACAGCGGGACGCGCAGTTCGGCATTGCGCTTCTCCACCTCGGCGAGAACCGCGCTGATCATGCCGGCAAGCGGTGCGTAGTCGGCGCGCGCGACCGGCAGGAACGACAGCACCTCGATGGTGGCGTTGGTGAGCGCCATGGTGTCGAAATCCTCGGCCCGCGCGTCCTGTTTGATCGCGGCGACCAGGCGGCGGATCTCGGGGCCGAGAATGCTCTCGGCCACCGCGCGTTTGATGCGGTGTTCCTTCTCGCCGACCCAGACCCGGTCGCTGCCGTGACCGGTGATGTGGCGGGACAGCTCGGTGAGGATCGGTTCGCCCGCCGGTTCGAGCAGCACCCCGCCGAAATCGGCGATGCTGTCGTAGCCGGTGGTGCCGTCGATGGGCAGTGTCGGGTCCAGGGGTTCGCGGTTGGCCAGGGTCTTCTCGACCAGCAGCAGCCGGTTGGGGCCGATCAGCTGCCGCAACCGCTGGAGGTAGCCGGCGGGGTCGGTCAGGCCGTCGGGGTGATCGACCCGCACGCCGTCGATCAGATCGTGTTCACACCACGCGGCCAGTTCCCGGTGGGTGGCCTCGAAAACCTGCGGTTCCTCCTGGCGCAGCGCGGCCAGGCCGTTGACCGCCAGGAACCGGCGATAGCCGCAGATCCCGGAACGCCAGCTCACCAGCCGGTAGTGCTGTTTGTCGTGGATGCGCAGCGCGTTGTCGCCGTCGGTGCCCGGGGCGATCGGGAAGCGCATCTCGTGCAGGGCCAGCCGGGGTTCGGGACCGGACCGGTCCACCGTGAGCGCGGCCGGGTCGTTCTCGCTGCGCAGCACCGGCAGCGCCAGCCGGCCGCCGACGCCGTTGCCCGGGCTCCAGTCGATATCGAAGAACGACGCGAACTGGGATTTGCGGCCGTACTGCAGTACATGCCACCACCAGAGGTTCTGCTGCGGATCGGCCACGCCCACGTGGTTGGGCACCAGATCCATGATCAGTCCCATACCGCGGTCGCGGACCTCGTCGGCCAGCGATTTCAGGCCCAGCGGCCCGCCGAGCGCGGGGGAGACCGTGGTGGGGTCGGTGACGTCGTAGCCGTGCGC
>NZ_JBSFRU010000139.1:0-15197 GCF_053589395.1 Nocardia sp. NPDC003345 | reverse complement strand
GGGACCGCCTGAATCCGCGGTTGAGCCTGTACGGCATCGTGGTGACCATGTTCGATGCCCGGCTGTTGCATTCTCGTCAGGTGATGGCGCGTGTGGTGGAGGTGTTCGGCGAGCTGGTGTACGACACGGCCATCGCGCGGACCGTGCGGTTCCCCGACGCCAGTGTCGCCGGTGAGCCGATCACCACGTGGGCGCCGAAATCCGGTGGCGCCGAGGCGTATCGGGCGATGGCACGGGAAGTCATCTTCCGGTCCGGTCGGTGAGCGCGGTCACCCGACCCGCTGCGCCGACGAACGAACCCGCTCCGGAGCCGGATCCGGCGGCCCCGGCCGAGGAGAAGTCCGGTTTCCATCTGCGGCTGAGCAATTTCGAGGGACCGTTCGATCTGCTGTTGCAGCTGATCTCGCAGCGGCGGCTCGATGTGACCGAGGTGGCGCTGCACAAGGTCACCGACGAGTTCATCGCCTATACGAAGGCACTCACCGCGGGGTTGGCGCAGCCGGGGAACGCGCTGCGCACCGACAAGATCCTGGACCAGACCACCGAGTTCCTGGTGGTCGCGGCGACGCTGCTGGACCTGAAGGCCGCGCGGCTGCTGCCCTCCGGCGAGGTGACCGACCCGGATGATCTGGAACTGCTCGAGGCCCGGGACCTGCTGTTCGCGCGGCTGCTGCAGTACCGGGCGTTCAAACAGGTCGCCGAACTGCTGGGCGAGCTGGAGGCGGCGGCGCTGCGACGGTATCCGCGGGCGGTCGGCCTGGAGGAACGGTTCGCGAGCCTGCTGCCGGAGGTGTCGCTGGGGGTGGACGCGGCCGGGTTCGCCGAGATCGCGGCGGCCGCCTTCCGGCCGCGGCCGACGCCCACGGTGGGTTTGGACCATCTGCACGCACACACCGTGTCGGTGGCCGAACAGGCGACACTGGTCCTGGAGCGGTTGCGGGCGCGAGGCGCGGGAACCTGGACCACCTTCTCCGATCTGGTCTCCGATTGCGGGGCGCCGATCCAGATCGTGGCCCGTTTCCTGGCGCTGCTCGAGCTGTACCGCGGCCGATCGATCGAATTCGACCAGCCCGACCCCTTGGGCCCCCTCGCCGTCCGCTGGATCGGTGACGAGGCCGAGAACGCCCCGGTGAAGTTCGAGGAGGACTACGGATGAGCGAGTCAGGCCCGGAGGCGGCAGCGGAGCGTGACCACGGAGGGCCCTCGCTCAGCCGTGGAGGGCAGGGCATGAGCGAGTCAGGCCCGGAGGCGGCAGCGGAGCGTGACCACGGAGGGGCCTCGCTCAGCCGCGGAGGGCAGAGCATGAGCGAGTCGGGCCCGGAGGCGGGAGCGGAGCGTGACCACGGAGGGCCCTCGCTCAGCCGCGGAGGGCAGAGCATGAGCGGGACTGTGACCGAACTCGCCCCCGAGCCGCTGGACGAGGACGAGTTCCGGTCCGCGCTGGAGGCGCTGCTGCTCGTCGTGGACACTCCCGCGCCGGTAGAGCAGCTGGCCGCCACCCTGGAGGAGCCCCCGCAGCGGGTGGAACGAACCCTGCGGGAGATGTCGGCGGAGCTGGCCGCCCGGCGCAGTGGAATGGATCTGCGTTTCGCCGGGGACGGGTGGCGCTTCTATACTCGCAGCGAGTACGCACCGTATGTGGAGCGTATGTTGCTCGACGGCGCCCGGTCGAAGTTGACGCGGGCGGCTCTGGAAACGCTGGCGGTGGTGGCATACCGTCAGCCGGTGACCCGGGCACGGGTCAGCGCGGTGCGCGGTGTCAACGTCGACGGTGTGATGCGCACCCTGCTGGCCAGGGGTCTGATCACCGAGGCGGGCGCCGACCCGGAAACCAACGGCACGCTCTACGGCACCACCGAGTTGTTCCTGGAACGGATCGGGCTGGCGTCGCTGAGCGATCTACCGGAACTGGCGCCCCTGCTGCCGGGCGTCGACCTGATCGACGAGATCAATGACAGTCTGGAGACGGATCCCCGTTACACCAGGCTGCGCAAACCAGCCGAGGACGATCTGAAACTCGGCGCCGAGGATTGACAGGAATATCGTGAACACACCCGCTCGCCGAGATGGCATACCGGATCGAAGTAAACGCGGCGACCAGGCCGGTCGCGGCCGGGGCGCGCCCCGCGCGACGGGCGAGTCCCGGCGCGGCACCGGCGACTCGTCGCGGACCGGCCGCGCGGGAAGCCCGCGCAGCCAGGAACGAGGGGCCCGCAGTGACCAGGTGCAGCGCACCGGACGTACCGGTGGCGCGCAGTCGGCTCGCGGTGGCGCCCAGGGAACTCACGGTGGCGCTCAGGGCGCGCGTGGCGGAGCCCAGGGCGGCTCGCGAGGCGGCGCCGTTCAGGGGGGACGCGGCGGAGCCGGCCAGGGAAATCGCGGCCAGGCCGCTTCGGGTGGTCGCGGTGGTGCGGGGCAGAGCGCTCGTGGCGCCCGGCCCGGCGCGGTGCGCACCGGCGGCGCGCGGACCGTTGGGCGGCCGGGCACCGGGGCCCCCGCACGCCGGGCCCAGCCGGCGCGGGTATCCGGTCCGCCCCAGCTGAGCAATGCCAAACCCGCCCGGCACCAGCATGTGGACCAGGAGGAGCGCGGTCCCGAGAAGTTGCCGTGGGGCGAGGGCGAGCGTCTGCAGAAGGTGCTCGCGAAGGCCGGAGTGGCGTCTCGGCGGGCCGCCGAGGAGCTGATCGACCAGGGCCGGGTCGAGGTGGACGGCCTGATCGTGCGGGAGCAGGGTCTGCGGATCGATCCCGAGAACGCGGTGGTGCGCGTCGACGGGACCCGCGTGGTGGTGCGCGAGGAACTGGTGCATCTGGCGCTCAACAAACCCAAGGGCTGGCAGTCCACGATGTCCGACGATCTGGGCCGTCCGTGTGTCGGCGATATCGTCGCCGAACGGGTGGCCGCGGGGCAGCGGCTGTTCCATGTCGGGCGCCTGGACGCCGATACCGAGGGCCTGCTGCTGCTCACCAACGACGGTGATCTCGCCCACCGGCTGATGCACCCCTCCTACGAGATGCCCAAGACCTACCTGGCGACCGTGCAGGGCGAAGTGCACCGGTCGATCGGCAAGATCCTGCGCGACGGGGTGGAGCTCGAGGACGGCCCGGCCAAGGTGGACAAGTTCCAGGTGCTGGAAACCGAACCGGGACGCTCCCTGGTCAAGGTGGTGTTGCACGAAGGGCGCAAACATATCGTGCGCCGGTTGCTGGACGCGGTCGGTCACCCGGTGACCAGGCTGGTCCGCACCCATATCGGTCCGGTGGTACTGGCGGACCAGCGTCCGGGCACCCTGCGGGTACTCGGGCGCGACGAAATCGGGAAACTCTACGAGGCGGTGTCATTGTGAACGGTGTGGAGGCTCCGGTGGGAGTCGTGGCGGACGCGGCCCGCGACCGCTCGCTGGTGGTGGCGATGGACGGTCCCTCGGGGACCGGTAAGTCCAGCGTCTCCCGGCGGCTGGCGGTGCGGCTGGACGCCCGCTACCTCGATACCGGCGCCATGTACCGGGTCGCGACCCTGCAGGTGCTGCGGGCGGGCATCGATCCCGCCGATACCGCCGCCGTGATCGCGGCGGTGACCGATATGCCGTTGCGGATCGGTACCGATCCCGGCCGTGAGCTGATCGAACTCGACGGCGCCGATGTGCGCGCGGAGATCCGGGGCGCGGCGGTCACCGCGGCCGTCTCGGCGGTCTCGGCGGTACCGGAGGTCCGGGAACAGCTGGTGGCGTTGCAGCGTGAGATCGCGGTGAGCGCGGGCCGGATCGTGGTCGAGGGCCGCGATATCGGCACCACCGTCCTGCCCGACGCGGACGCCAAGATCTATCTGACCGCTTCGGCGCAGGCGCGGGCGCACCGGCGTAATCAGCAGAACATCGCCGAGGGCCGCGGGGACGACTACGCGGGCGTGCTCGCCGATGTGCAGCGCCGCGACCGGCTCGATTCCACCCGCGCGGTATCGCCGCTGCGGCGCGCCGAGGACGCGGTGCAGGTCGATACCAGCGATCTGAGCATGGACGAGACCATCGAGGAACTGTTCGGTGAGGTCGCCAGGCAGCTGGACCGGCCCCGGGTTCGCCAGGGCGCGGCACGGCACGGCGGAGCCGCCGGATGAGCGCGGAAACCACCGGCGATGTGCTCGCCGGCGACGGAGTCTGGAGTGACGAGGCCGAGTGGGAGATCACCGACCTCACCGGCGACCCGGAGGCCGCCGACGAATCACCGATGCCGACCCTGGCCGTGGTCGGCCGCCCGAATGTCGGTAAATCGACCCTGGTCAATCGGATCCTGGGCCGCCGTGAGGCGGTGGTCGAGGATGTGCCCGGGGTGACCCGGGACCGGGTGTCCTATGAGGCGTCCTGGGCGGGCCGGCGTTTCTGGGTGCAGGACACCGGCGGCTGGGAGCCCGACGCCAAGGGCCTGCAGCAGTCGGTGGCCCGGCAGGCGGAACTGGCCATGAACACCGCCGACGCGATCCTGCTGGTCGTGGACGGGGTGGTCGGCGCGACCGCCACCGACGAAGCAGCGGTGAAGGTGCTGCGGCGGTCGAAGACACCGGTGATCCTGGTCGCGAACAAGGTCGACGACCAGCGGGTCGAATCCGATGCGGCGGCGCTGTGGTCGCTGGGGCTGGGCGAACCGCGGATGGTGTCCGCGGCGCACGGCCGCGGTACCGGTGACCTGCTCGACGACGTGCTCGAGGTATTGCCCGAGACGCCCCGCGAGGGCAGCGGCGGGGCCGGCGGGCCGCGCCGGGTGGCGCTGGTCGGGAAACCGAATGTGGGCAAATCGAGTCTGCTGAACAAACTGGCCGGCGACGAGCGATCGGTGGTGCACGATATCGCCGGCACCACCGTGGATCCGGTGGATTCGCTGGTGGAATTGGGCGGCAAGGTCTGGCGGTTCGTCGATACCGCCGGGCTGCGGCGCAAGGTCGCCAATGCCAGCGGGACCGAGTTCTACGCCTCACTGCGCACCAAATCGGCGCTCGAGGCCTCCGAGGTGGCGATCATGCTGATCGACGCCTCCCAGCCGATCACCGAACAGGATCTGCGGGTGATCGGGCTGGTCGCCGATTCCGGGCGGGCGCTGGTGCTGGCGTTCAACAAATGGGATCTGGTGGACGAGGACCGGCGCCTGCAGCTCGACCGTGAGGTCGACCGGGATCTGGTGCGGGTGCCGTGGGCGCAGCGCGTCAATATTTCCGCCCATACGGGTCGCGCGGTGCAGAAACTGGTTCCGGCCATGGAGACCGCGCTGGAGTCCTGGGACAAACGCATCTCGACCGGCAGGCTGAACACCTGGCTGAAGGAAGTGATCGCCGCGACCCCGCCGCCGATGCGCGGCGGCCGGCTGCCCCGGGTGCTGTTCGCGACCCAGGCGACCACCCGGCCGCCGACCTTCGTGCTGTTCACCACCGGGTTCCTGGAGGCCGGTTACCGGCGGTTCCTGGAACGGCGGCTGCGTGAGGAGTTCGGATTCGACGGTTCGCCGGTGCGGATCTCGGTACGTATCCGGGAGAAGCGCGCCCGGAAGTGACGTCCGCGCTCACCCACCTCTACCGGTGGGTGAGCGCGTTTCACTCGGCCGGCCCGGTCACGGGATATGACCGCCCGACGACCCGGCCCGAGGCGACCCGCGGGGATCGGCTGGTGCGCCCGGCCGCGGTGCGGGAACCGGCCCGGTATATCCGGGTGCGGGATACCCTGCAGGGCGGGCGCCGGTTCGTCGGTGCGCAGTGAGGAGTCTGTCGTGGCGGGTCGCACCATGCGGGCGGTCTCGGTGTACCTGCGGCTGACCCGCAAACGCGGGATGGCGACCGCCGAGAAGGCCCGCGCCGCCATGGCCGAACCGCCCGGTGACCACCGCCCGCCCGCGGGGGTGCGCCGACGGCACCGGGTCAGCGAGAGCCCGGTCGACGGCTTCCCCTGCTACACGGTCGCGCCCCGGGACCGCCCGGAATCCGGCACGGTCGTCGTGTACCTGCACGGCGGCAGTTTCTTCCGCGAGATCAGCCGGTGGCATTGGCGATTCATCGAACGCCTGGTGGCGGCGGGTCACCGGGTGGAGGTGCCCATCTATCCGCTGGCCCCCCGCCACACCTATCGGGCCGCGCGACCCTACCTGACGGCCGTGTACCGGCGCGTTCTCGGCGAATTCGAGGCCGGACGCGTGGTGCTGGCCGGTGACTCCGCGGGCGGCACACTGGCGCTGCTGCTGGCCCAATCGCTGCCCGCCGCGGGCCTGCCCGCACCGGCGCGGCTGATCCTGCTGGCGCCGTGCCTGGATATGCGCCTGGCCAATCCGGAGATCGATCGCATGCAGGATGCCGACCCGTGGCTGGCGCGGCCGGGTCTGCTGGAGGCCGGGCGGGTCTGGGCCGGCGGCGACGACCTGGGGCTGCCGGAACTCAGTCCGATCAGCGGATCGGTGCAGGGGTTGCCGCGCACCGATATCTATGTCGGCACCCACGACATCCTCCGGCCCGACGCGCGGCTGTTCGCCGAACGAGCGGGCGCCGCAGTGCGTCTCGTGGAGGAGCCGGGGGCATTTCATGTGTACCCGCTGGTTCCGGTGCCCGAATCCCGGCCCGTGATCCGGCGGATCCTGGCCGATCTCGACGGTATACGGGCTGGTGGGAGTGGGTGAGCGCGGTGCCGCGATGCCGGTTCGCGCGGGCTCGGGCACGGAACCGGATCGGCGGCAGCGGATCTCGTGAACAGACTGTGAACGAGTGCGGAAATCGGTTGTTTCGACCGTGACGGTGCACAGCGAAGCAAAGCGCGGTACCGTACCCCGGCGTGACTACTTGTCTGCCATCGAATCACCCGAGGCGGGAGCCGTAATGACTGTCGAGCCGCCGATTGAGGACGACGTCACCAAGCTGGCCCAGCGAGTCGAGCACGCCCGCAGCCGACTGGTCTACCAGTTCGACCCGGCGCTGACCGAGGCGTTGTCGGAGACGGAGCTGAGCGCCGAACGTGATCTCGCCGAGCGCATCCGTGAGCAGGAACGGGGGCAACGCTGGAAGGAGATCCAGGCGGTTGCCTCGGCCAACGATCGGGCCAGGCAGACCACCGAGCAGATCGAGAAGGCGGATATGCGCGACCTCTTGCTCGCCCGCAAGGCCATCGCCGCACAGCGCCGGGAATCCAGCCCGCACGCCAAACTGGCGTCGCTGTACCGCCATCGGTCCTGGTCGTTGCGCGCGCTGGCCGGTGTGGTCGCCGCGGGCATGCTGTGGTCGGCGGTCAACGTCCAGCAGAACATCGCGCCCACCGGTGCCAGTGATCCCCTCTTCTGGTTCAGCTACCTGCTGGAAGCAATGATCAGCGCCTGCCTGATCATCATCATGATCGGCACCAACAAGGTGGCCGAGTGGGGGGTGATGAACAACCGGAGACAGGTGGCGGCGGCGGAGATCGCGCTGCTGTCGCTGACCGTCGGGCTCAACACCTACCCCTATGTGCGGGTGGGTGACTGGTACGACGTCGCGGTGCACGCGGTGGCGCCGGTGATGATCGGTGTGGCCCTGCTCATCCACGACGCGGTCAGCAACCGCTACGGTATGGCGATCCTGCGGGCCACCGAACAGGTCCGGGTGCTGCCGGACCCGGCCGAGCAGATCCGCAACAATCTGCGCCGGGTGAATGTGCACCGGGCCGCGCTGGCGGCCGAGGCGTCCACCACACTGCCCATCGATACCGTCGCCGCGTCGAAACCGGCGGCTCTGGAAGCGGCCAAGAACGATACCGTCACCGCGACGGTGACGAACGGATCGGCGTTCCGATCCGACGGCAAAGCCGGTGATTCGGGAAAACGCCGTTCCGGTGATCTGGCGGAGGTCACGTCGGGTCTGATCGGCCGGACCAGTTCACTACTGGATGAAATGGCCTCCAACTCGCCGCTGTTCGATGAGGGCTCAGCGGCCGCACACACCGGCGAGGTGACCGATAAGCTCCCGGTCACCAAATCGTCGGTCACCAAGAAGCTCGGGCAGGGCAAACGCAACGACGGTAACGGTTCGGGCAAGAACGGTACCGAGTCCAAGGGCAAGATGTCCGGGGACAAGGAAACCGACGATTTCCTCGATGTCGTGCGCAACTCCGACGGCTACGACACCGGGCAGTTCCGGGTAGCCGACATCCTGGAGCAGGAATTGGCCGAACTCCAGGCCGAACGTCGTAAGGCCCGATCCTCCGGGCGCACCCGCACCACCTCCACCAACGGGGCCTGAGCGGGCCGGTACCGGATATCGTGCCGTTTCCCGCCGGGGACCCACTACCGTGGGAACCAGACGGTGAGGAGGCACGATGTCCGAGCACCCGCCCACCGGGCGCAAACCCGCCGGAGTCGATTTCGAAACCTGGGTGGACCGCAAGATCAGGGAAGCCACCGAGCGCGGCGAGTTCGAGAACCTCGCGGGGGCGGGCCGGCCGCTGCCGGGTGCGGGTAACCCGTACCACGACGAGAACGCCTGGTTGCGTGACTATCTGCGCCGGGAGGGTGTGAGCGGCGATCTGATGCTGCCGCCGTCGCTGCAATTACGGCGGGAGATCGAGCGGTTCCCGGAGACCGTGGCGGAACTGCCCACCGAGGTCGCTGTCCGCGAGGCGGTGGCCGGACTCAACCGGCGGGTGGTGGATTGGCTGCGGATGCCCATCGGCCCGCAGGTGCCGATCTCGCCCGTGGACGCCGACGAGGTGGTGCGGGCCTGGCGTGCGGCGCCGGCTGCGCCCCGGGGCGAGCGCGGCCCCGCGCCGCGGCCGGAACCGCTCGCACCGGCGGCCGCGGATACCCGCGCACCGGTCCGGTGGTGGCGGCGGATCTTCGGCGGGCGGTGAGCCGATACCGCCGCGCCGGACCGTGCCGGTGCGGTTGTATGGAGGGATGGATGCACGGACCCTCGCCGACCGTATCGAGATCAACGATCTGCTCACCCGCTACGCGACCGCGGTCGACGACAGGGACTGGACGCTGTACCGGTCCGTGTTCACCGCCGACGCGCAGATCGACTACACCGGCGCCGGTGGTCCGTCCGGCGATCTGGAAACCGTGGTCGCCACGCTGACCGAACAGCTGGCCCTCTTCACCCGGACCCAGCATTTCATCTCCAATATCGCGGTCGACCTGGCCGGTGACACCGCGAAGGTGCGCGCCATGTTCTTCAACCCGATGGTCGTATCCCCGGGCCGCCAGTTCACCTGTGGCGGCTGGTACAACCACGACCTGGTGCGCACGCCCGACGGCTGGCGCAGCGCCCGGCTCTTCGAGGAATCGGCGTGGTTCGACGGGATCGAGGCCGCGTTCGCCCAGTAGACGCGCCGCCACCGCCCGTGTGAGTGAGCACACTCGTGGCCGGACGCCGCCGCCGATTGAACCCCGCGACTCCGGGTACGCGGGCCATATCCGACCGAACGACCGAGTAGCCGGAGGTGGACGTAGTGGCCGAGAGCAAGAGTGTCGGCGAAGGTATCGAAGGCATCGTCGAAGATGCGAAGGGCAAGGCCAAAGAAGCCGCGGGAGCGATCCTGGACAACGATTCGCTGCGTAGCGAGGGCCGGGCCCAGCAGGAGAAGGGCGAGGCGCAGCGGACCGCGGCCGAGAAGGAGGCCGAGGCCCACGACGAGCGCCTGAAGGCCGCGGATGCCGAGCAGCGGCTGCGCAGCGAGCAGGAGCCGGACCAGAAGCGCGACAGCGAGGCATGAGCGCTGCCCCTGCCGGTGCCCTCCGGTGGGGCGAGGCCCGATACGGCGGCCACTTCACGGAGTGGCCGCCGTATCGCGTCGGGGGTCACGGCGATACGGCGGTCCGGCGTGCGGCCGGGGTCTCGCCGGTGTGCCCGTGCAATTCGTATACCGCGAAGGCGGTGCGGATAACCGGCTGCGCGACATTGCGGACCCGGATTCCGCCGGGGGTGCTTCCGCGTTCGGTGCCCGCGTGGGCGTGGCCGTGTATCGCGAGATCGACGCCCCGGTTGTCGATGGACTCGCCCAGCAGATACGAGCCCAGGAACGGATAGATCTCCCGGGGTTCGCCGTGCAGGGTATCGCTGACGGGGGAGTAGTGCGTCAGCGCGACCGTGACGTCGGTATCGAGCCCGGCCAGGGCGCGGTCCAGTGCGTCGGCCAATTCGACGGTATGACCGGCGAACTCGCGCATCAGCCGTTCGCCGAACACGCTCGCGCATTTGCCGGCGAAACCCCCGCCGAAACCCTTGGTACCCGCGACGCCCAGGGTGCGGCCGCCGATCTCGAGGGTTGTGGCCGTGCCCTCGAGGACCGTGATGCCCGCGCCGGCCAGCGATTCCGTCACTTCGTCCGCGACATCGCTGTGGTAGTCGTGATTACCCAGCACGGCGACGACCGGCACACCCACGTCCGCGAATTCACCGGCGACGACCTGCGCCTCGGCCACGGTCCCGTGCCGGGTCAGATCACCGGCCAGCAGCAGCGCGTCCGCACGCGCCGGTAGCTCGCGCAGCGCCGGGGCCAGCAAGCCACGCGAATCCGTACCCAGATGGATATCTCCGACGGCGGCGATCCGCATCTGCCCACTCCTTCCGCTCGGTGTCAGTCACCGAGGTCTTCGCATTCGCCCGGTTCGGCGGCGGTGCTCACCCGCACGTCGTTGTGGATCCGCACGCCCGGCGCGATGTCGTGCACCACGTCCTCCAGCAGACCCCGGCGGTGCGCGGTGCTCACCTCGCCGTCCAGTACGACCACATCGCCGCGGATCCGTACCCGCACACCCTGTTCGGCGGTGCGGGCGTCCTCGGTGAGCGCGCGATGCAGTTCGGCGGCGAGGTATTCCGGCGGCCGGGCGGAAGGAGTGGTTTCGGACATCACGGGACCTTTCCGCCGGCCGGATCAGGGGCCCGGGTGTCGGCGATACCGAGATCGTCGATGAGCCCGAGAAAGGCCCGGGCGTAGGGGGAATGCTCGGTCTGCGCGCGCGCCGCCGGCCAGTCGACCTGTTCGCGCAGGTCGCGGGCGATCTGCAGCAGCGGGCCGAGATCGAGCCGGTGGGCATCGAACACCAGCAGTTTGTCGACCAGCAGGTCGGTGCCGTCCACCACCGGCGCGACGGTCGGGCCGACACGCATGCTGACGGCCCGAGCCAGCAGCGCGTCGTCGACGTCGCGGTTGTTCGGCCGGTGGATGACATCGATGAGGGTGTTGCCGTCGTAGGCCTTGATCAGCCAGTCCTCGGCCGCCTCGGCGATCCGCAACCCGGCGCGGGCCAACTCGCTACGGGCCCGGGCACTGTCCTCGGGTTTGACGAGTAGATCGACATCGTGGTCCGACGGTGGCCCGCCGCGCGCGTACACCGCGCAACCGCCGGCCACGGCGAACGGTATGCCCTGACGCGACAGCGCGTTGGCGGCCCGGGTCAGGGCGTGCAACAGCTGTTCGACCGTCGGTGCCATACCCACGGCTACCCGGCGGGCGGGTACCTAATCAGGGTATGACCGGTGGCCTCGCGATACCGGGTCAGCCCAGAGTGGCGATGAGCCCGACGGCGACCACCGCGAAGAGGACCACCAGTGCGACCACCGCCACGACGGCGAGGATTCCGGTGGGCGGGAAATGCCTGCGGGTCGCGGGCTCCGGGGCCGACAGCCCCGATGTCTGCGGTGTATCGGGTGGAGTGGCGCCGGGAGACACCCCGCCACCCGGTTCCAGATCCGGGGTCTCGGCCGGATCGGGATCCATCGATGACATGGGGACACCCCTTTCCTCGTAGCCTTCGGACGAGCCGCGAGCCGGGTCGCTCGTCCGCGGGTGCCGTCCGCAGTGATCGCGGGCGGGCACCTCGCGCGGCGCGTACCCGGTACCGCGACGCCCAATCCCGGCTCCGGCCCGGTTCAGGACTCCGCGGCCCGGCGCCGGCGGCGATGAGTGGTGTCGCACAGCGGGTAGGTGCGCGAGCGTTTGCACAGACAGATCGCCACGAGGAACCGGTCGGCGCACCGCGGGTTCCCCTCGGCGTCCACCACCTCCAGCGGCCCGTCGATCAATGCCGGTCCGTCCGGGGTGAATCTCATCCGGGTCCGGACCTCGGCCGCGGCTTCGTGGCGGCCGGCATCCGGGGGTGGTGCGGGCGACTCGGGCGCCGCGGCGGCGCCGCCCCCGCCGGTGCGCCGCGGTGCCGGCCGAAAATCCGCCACCCCGTGGACTGCGGCCAGCAGGGCGTCGGGATCGGGTGGGGTGTCATCAGGGCCGGTCGGCACGGATCACCACCAATTCCTCGTGCTGCTGTTCGGGCCGGAGCAGCCCTCGGGTGCGTAACCAGCCGCTGCGGTCCCGCATCACCGGTCCGAACGGGATCATGGAGCGCGCGACCACCGTGGCCTTGAGGCCACCGGCACGTAACTGGCGCAGGCTCGCGCCGGTATCGGCGACCGCCGAGTGCACCAGCAAGGCGATCCCACCGGTGCCGAGGAGCCGCGGCATCATGGTGCAGAGCGGATCCAGCAGGGAGCGGCCGTGCCGGCCGGCGTCCCAGGAGCGGGCGGCCCCGCGGGGCCGGTCCGGATCCTCGCTCGGCACATACGGCGGGTTGGCCACGATCACATCGAACCGGCGGCCGTCGACCGCCCGGGTGACGTCACCGCACAGTAGCTCCAGCCGCACCCGGTGCAACCGGCTGTTGAGCCACGCCGAGGCCACCGCCGCGGGCGAGAGATCCACCGCGGTCACCCGGGCCGCGCCCCGGCGGGCGGCATGGATGGCCAGTGCGCCGGTTCCGGTGCAGGCGTCGAGCACATGGGCCCCCGCCGGGAGGCTGGCCTCGGTCATCGCCCGGGCCAGTAGCCAGGTATCGGGTTGTGGGCGGTAGACGCCCGGTACACGGACCAGCACCGGCCTCACCACTCCCGATCCCGAAGCGTTGTGTTCCCGGCGGCCCAGGACCGCAGCACCGTATCGGCGAACCGGTCTTCGAGGAGATCGGTGGCCTGGATGCCGAAGACCACCGATTCGGCCAGTTCGGGTTCCCGGTCCAGCAGATCACCGAGCACCTCATGACGGACGACCTGTTCGTGGACGGCGTCGGCGGTGACGTGCTCGCTGTAGAACCGCAGGCAGTCCGGATGGGCGGAGAAACGCCGGAGGGCCTGCACCAGCACCGCCGAGGCCGGGGAGGAGGTGATCTCGACCGCCGCGAAATGTCCCAGCAGGGCGCCCCGCAGGGACCGGTGCAGTCCGAACAGCGACATCATGTCGACCAGCGCCAGCATCGGGGCGGGCACGATGTCGAGATAGTGGAGGTAACCGTCGTCCAGGCCGGCGCCACGCAGCAGATCGGCGTAGAGACGGGCGTGCACCTTGTCGCCGCGGCCGCCGCCGAACTCGTCGTATTCGATCGCGACCAGGCCCGCCTTCGCGTCTCCGCGCAGCCGGGGGATCACCCAGGCGACCGGGTCGGCCTCTTTGTGGTGGTAGATCGAACGCTGGACGAAATACTCGCGAACCTGCCACCAGGTGCCCTCGTCGCGGAGATGGTGGACGAGTCCACCGCCGGTGGGCACCGTCAGCAGACGGTCCAGTTCGGCGTCGACGTCGTGTCCGCCCGCCACCTCCGCGCGTAACGCCGCTTCGAAATGCCGCTCCAGATCCCGGCGCAGCGCCAGCAGGGCCGGATCCCATTCCCAGTCGGAATCCACCTCCCGCAGACCCTGGTAGTGCAACTCGTAACAGGTGTGCAGGGCCAGATGGAGATCGTCTCCGAAGGGGTCGATATCCCCGGGCACGGTGGGAACCGGACTGCCGGGTCCGGCCGGTAGCGCGGTCAGCAGATCCGCCGACAGCGGTCCTCTGGGCAGGGGTAGCGGGGCGCCGTGACGGGCGCGACCGGCCACGGAGAGTGTTTCGACCATGGCTCCAACCTTTCGTGGCGACAGCGGCCGGGCGACCGGGCCCGCACCGGCTGTTGTTGTTCGCGCATTAGCCGTCTACCAGCGATGTAAACGTGTCACCCAGGGTTCGCGCCCGGGCCGGAGGGGCGCCCGAGCCCGCCGGACCCGCGGCTCACCGGCGGTCGGCCACCGAAGCGAGCGGTGTACAGCGACGGCCGCCCGTGCCAAAATGGAACGCAGGTTGAAAATTCGCAGCCGATCCCGGTGCCGCGTACACCGGTTGCCCCGGGCTCGCCCCGTGGGAGTCGGACCGGACTCCCGCCGAAGTCTCCGCAGTCGTCACGCCACCGGAAATCCCTCACTACGGACGGGATTGATATGTCGGTTACCACCACCCTCTACCAGGTCGATCGTCATCGCAGGCATAGTCCGCGGCCGGTTGCGCAGGGGCGTACCTGGGCTCGGCCCAGCACCGACCACTCCGGTTGTGTGATCGCCCGCGTGGAGGGCGAGCTGGACGCGGTACTACACGACGATTTCCGCGAGCTGCTGCGCCGCTGCGGTCAGGGAGGTCACCGCACGGTGATCCTCGACCTCCGGGCCACCACGTTCATGAGTCTGCGGGCGGCGATGATCCTCGCCGCCGCCAAGAGTGACGCCTGGCCCGAAGGTGTGGAGTTCAGGCTGGTCAGCGGCCGGAAAGAGGTCGAACGCGCACTGGAGGTCGTCGGGGTGCGCCACGAGTTCCGCTATTACCCGACCCTGGGAGCGGCACTGCGGCCGTGACGTGCCACAACGACCCCCGGTCCGCTACGGCGGACCGGGGGTCGCGAGTGTCCGGGCGACCGTCGATACTCGACCTGTGACGCAACGTAACGGTGACGCCGGCGGCGGCTCGGAAGTTCTCGACCCGGACTTCGGAGACGACCAGTGCGCGGGCGCGTTCGAATTCTGGTTCGCCGACCAGCGCTGGGAGTGGTCGGAGGGTGTGGCCCGGATACACGGCTACCCGCCGGAGCCGATGACGCCGAGCACCGAGACACTGCTCGCGCACAAACACCCCGACGATCGCGAACAGGTCGCCGCCGCGCTGGCGAAGTCGGTCGCGGAATGTACGCCCTTCTGCAGCCGCCACCGGATCATCGACACCGCCGGGCACACCCGGCATGTCCTCGTGGTCGCCGACACCTTGACC
The DNA here is from genome assembly GCF_053589395.1 of Nocardia sp. NPDC003345. Lineage (NCBI taxonomy): Bacteria > Bacillati > Actinomycetota > Actinomycetes > Mycobacteriales > Nocardiaceae > Nocardia > Nocardia sp. NPDC003345. Next base: position 145 of record NZ_JBSFRU010000139.1, on the reverse strand, counting down.
GATGACGACGGCCGGGTGGTGGGTTCGACCGGCTATTACGTCGATCTGACCGCCACGCTGCGCGAAGAACGGCAGGAGACGCTGCAGGACACCCTGCCCGAGCTCTATGCCGCGCGTGCGGTGATCGAACAGGCCAAGGGCGCGC
>NZ_JBSFRU010000138.1:0-15261 GCF_053589395.1 Nocardia sp. NPDC003345 | reverse complement strand
GTGCAGGTCTCCGGGACATTCGGCTCGCGGCAGGAGGAAGCCCAGCGGCTCGGCCGCCTGCTGCGCCCCAAACACGACGGGGGCCAGGCACATTTCTATTCGGTGGTCGCCCGCGACACCCTCGACGCCGATTACGCCGCGCACCGCCAGCGTTTCCTCGCCGAACAGGGATACGCCTACCGGATCACCGATGCCGACGATCTGCTGGGACCCGCGATCGGCCAGGGAGATCAATAAGGGAAGGTCCGAGCCCGCCGAACTGTGTTAGGAATGGCGACGTGCGACGCTTCGAATTCGCGGTGGACCGCCGGCACGCCCACGCGGTCAACGAAGTGCTCGCCGGACGCCGCCGGGTGCGCCTCGCCGCCGTCCCCGCCGCCCTGCTCGCCGCCACTGCCACCGCGTACCTGATCCGTCTCGGCCACCCCTGGTCCTACCCGCTGGCCCTGGCCTGCGCACTGGGCGCCGCCACCGCCGTCTGGGTGGCGTTGTGGGCACCGCGGCGGGCCGGGATCGCCCGGCTCTACGCCGAGGGCGACCTGGTTCCCGCCGTCATCTCCCACACCCACGCGCGCGGCGCGGTACTGCTTGCCCTGGTGAACGTCGCCCGGCGCGACACCGGGGAGTCGCGCTACGCCCTGGTCACCAAGAAGGTCCGCGCCTTGCCCGGCCACCGGCTGGCCACCGGCGAGCGGGTCCCGGCCATCGCGGTACGCGGCGACCTCACAACCCGCTCGATCGGGCAGCGCTGGTTCCCGGTGGACGCCATGCCCATCGCCTGGGGGACAGCGGATCTCGCCGTCATCGACCGCGCCCGCGCCGCCATCGCCGAAACCGAATGGCGCCTGCTCACCGATAACCTGGCCCTTGCGGAACAAGTCCAGCGCAGCGCGACGAATCGGCTGCTGTTGTGATCCGGAGCGGCTCCGCCGCACCGAACCCCGCGCGGCGAAACCGTGCCAAAAGATACACCGGCTAACGTCGTCGGACGGGGTTACCGTCGGCCCCACTGACTGTGGAAGGGGTTTCGCATGGGGTTCACCCGCTGGCTCGTCGCCGGGGTGGTGGTGCTGTCCGGGTTGTCGCTCGTGCCCGCCGGAGCTCAGGCGCCGGGGGTGCTGGCGGGGTCGGATGGGTTGGGGGATCCCTACTTCCCGCAGGACGGTAACGGTGGGTACGACGCACAGCATTACGAGGTGACCCTGGGTTACGACCCGGCGGGGCATCAGCTCACCGGGTCGACTCGGATCGACGCGCTGGCGACTCAGCCGCTCACCTCGTTCAACCTCGATTTCAACGGTCCGCCCGTCCGGGCGGTGCGGGTGAACAACATGCCCGCGGGTTTCGAATCGCGTGCCCCTCATGAGCTGGTCGTGCGTCCGTCGTTGCCGCTGTTGCCGGGCCTGCCGTTCACGGTCACCGTCGACTACGCGGGTGTCGCGGCCGATACCCAGGGTGCGGGCTGGACGTACGCCCCGACGGGCGGGGCTTTCGCCGCCGGGGAACCACATTCGGCCTCCACCTGGTATCCGCTCAACGATTCCCCGCGGGACAAGGCGACTTTCACGCTGCACACCACGGTTCCGGCGGAATGGGAGGTGATGTCGGGCGGGGTCCGGGTGCGTGACGAGGTGCGCGACGGTTCCCGCACCGTCACCTGGGAACAGCGCAAGCCGGTGATCGGGTATCTCACCACTGTCGCCGTGGACCGCTTCGATTACCTCGAGCAGCGCCGGGCGAACGGTACCCAGCTGCTGAGCGGGTTCGCTCCGGGCGCGGAGGGTATGCGCGAACACGAGCAGCGTCTGCCGGAGATCCTCGATTTCCTCGAAAACGCGTATGGGCCCTATCCATTCGATGCGGCGGGCGGGATCTTCCTGTCCGCTCCGTTGCAGTTCTCCCTCGAGACCCAGACCCGGCCGATCTACGCGGACTGGGCGGACCTGAACACCGTGGTGCACGAGATGGCCCATCAGTGGTGGGGCGATTCGGTGTCGGTGTACAGCTGGTCCGATATCTGCCTCAACGAGTGCCTGGCCAGCTATACCGCCGACTATCTGTGGCCGGAGCGGATGGAGGGCAAGGATGTGGACGCCGAGTACCGGGACGATATCCGCCGGGCGTTGTCGAAACCGAAGTTCTGGGAAGTGCCGCTGCAGAATCCGGGCTCGGATCACCTGTTCACCTCGGTGTACTACCGGGGCCCGCTGTTCCTGCACGCTCTGCGTAAACAGCTGGGTGACACGGTGTTCTTCGGTGCGCTCCGGGAGTTCGCGACCGCACACGCATACGGGCATTCGTCGATGCCGGAATTCCGGGCTTTCATCCAGTCGAAATCGCCGGCCGATCTCACCGGCTTCTTCGATGCCTGGTTGCTGGGCACCACCCCGCCGGAGGACCGGTACCTCTACCCCGGCGATCTGCGCGGTTGACCGGCCGGCGCTATTCGAGCAGGGCGACCGAGGATATCCGGTGCAGGGTGAACTGCCGCACGGTTCCGGTGACGGGGTCGAGGGCCTCGAGTTGGCCGTTGCCGACCCGGACCGGTTCCACCACCCGCTGGATCGCGGTGCCCTTGGCGTCGACGTAGCCGATATGCACCTGGCGCCGGACACGTGCGGCCAGTTGCAGTAGGGCCAGGGCCGCGGCGGTGCTGGTGCGGCTGCCGTCACTGCGCACGGCCTGACCGGGAGCGGCGGTGGCCGCACGGTCCCCGGCGCGTAGTTCGGTGACCAGCACCTCCAGCTGTTCGGTGCTGGGCGGGGCAGGCCGGTACGGCTGCCGGGCCAGCGGTCGCATATTGATACGCGCACCGCGCCGCCGCAGATCCACGATCGCACCCGAGGCATCCTCACCCGCGGGGGCGAACCCCGTCTTGCGCAGTTCCTCGAACAGCTCGCCGAGCGGAGCCTGGGAGATCGCCACGGTGGGCGCGATACCGCGCAATGCCAATACGTCGGACACCGGAGAGGCCAGCACCTGGGCGAGTAGTGCCGGGTCCTCGCTGCGCACGAACGATTGCGCCATGCCCGCGCGTAACCGCCCGTGCCGCCGCGCGACATCGTCGATCAGGTATGTGAGCGTCTGCGGGACAGGGGTCCGGGAGTGGCGGTCGAACAGGCTGTGGAGCTCGGCGGCGGTGAATCCGGCGTCGAGCGCCCGCCGCAGCGATGCCTCGCCGAGCCGGTAGACGGTGGCGGCGCCCGCGGATTCCACATCCGCGACCAGTTCGATCTTGCGGTTGAGTTCCGCGGTGAGGGGTCCGGGCGCCACTACGGTGAGGTCGGCCTGGACCAGTACGTGATCGACGGGGTCGGGGAGTGCCGCCTCGAGTGCCGACTCGGCCTGGGCGGCCGAACCCGCCAGCAGCGCCCGCCCGGCGGCGGTGAGCGCGCCGCGGCCGGCGAGACCGAGCGTCGCGGCCTCGCCCAGGGTGTGGTCGACGACTCCGCCGCGATAGAGCCGCCGGCGCCGGGGCAGGCGCCACGCCAGCAGCCGGGCGATATCGGCGGTTGGTACGGCGGTGCCGGAGGGTTGCTCGGCGAGCGCGTCCAGGATCGTGCGGCGATCCCGTACCGCGTAGGGGAGCCGCAGTTCGTGCGCGAGCGCGGCCATCGGTTTATCCGCGCTGTCGCGGGACCCGATCATCCACGGGTACCGGTCCATCTCCAGCCAGGCGAGCGCCAGCGGGACCCAGCGGCGGGCGGGCGGCGCCTCCAGCCAGGAATCGGTGGCCGGTGTCGGCGCCCAGAAATCCTCGGCGTCCGCCTCGGGGGGCGGATCCGGGAAGCCTTTCTCGATCAGTTTGGCGGCGGCCAGCAATTCCACCAGCAGCCCGGCCCGGGTCTCGTCGACTCCGGCCGCCTTGGCGACACGGCGCAACTCCCGTACTCCGAGCCCGCCCGCTCGCAATGCCGGTGCCGGTGCCTGGCCCAGGACCTCGAGTATCGCCGCGCAATGCCGTAGCAGTTCGCCGACCTCACCGGCCCCGGCGCCGTCGACCTCGCCCATCGGGTGGACTGTCGCCGCGAGTTCGGGTGCGGTGAGATGGTACGGATCGACGACGGGTTCCGAGCGCAGTAGCGCGCCGACCGCCGCCGGCAGTTCCACCGTCTCGTCGTCCACCCGGCGCAGGAGCTGCCGGGCCAGCAGCCGCGGGACCGGGCGGTCCTGCGCGGCGCCGGGCGCGGCATCGCGGGTGCGCCCGCGCGGGCCGGTTTCGGCGAGCGTGTCCAGGAGCGCGCGTTCGGCAGCGGGGAGACCGGGCAGCGCGGCGGCGATCTCCGCCTCGGTCAGGGCCTCGGCCGTGATTCCGCTGCCCAATGGCCACGGAAGGGCCTCGGCGGTGGCGGGGACCAGACGCAACCGGTCGCCGTCCGGCCAGACCAGCGCACGGTCGCCGAGTTCGGTGAGTGCCGCGTCCACGGTGGCCGCCTTCGCCCGCCCCCGCAGCGACCGTTTGAGTTCGGTGCGGGTCATCGGCTCGTGCCCGGCGGCGGTATGCGTCGCCAGGGCTTCCACGATCCCGAAGGCGACCGTGTCCAGATCGTCGGCGGCCCGCAGTACCGAGGCACGTTGCTCGGCGCGGGTGGCCAGCACGGACATGGAGGAGGGCAGCGGTACCGCCAGATCCGGCCGCCGTTGCAGCAGCGCCACGAGCTGGGCATCGGATCGCCCGCCGAGCCAGGCGGAATAGGAGTTGGACCCGGTCATCCGGTCCAGATTAGCCGCGACCGGCGCCGGTGGTGCCGGCATGGGTGGCCGGGGCGTGCGGGCATGCCAGAATGAGGACGTGGTGAACAAATCGAAGAAACCCTACGTCGACAACGGATGGCCCGAGGTGGCCGATGGTGAGCACGCCGTCACCGAACTGTCGTCGGCCCGCTCCGGCAACCTCTCGCCCTTCGGTGAGGACACCGAGTTCCCGGTGGCTGCCGAAACGCTGCCGTACATCCATCCGAACACGGTGATCAACCGCTGAGCGGACGAACGAGAGAACCCCGCATCCGATGATGGGATGCGGGGTTCTCTCGTAGCTGTGGGTGCTGCGGCTCAGGAAGGCAGCATGCCCTTGTGGGTCTCGTAGAAGCCCAGGACGCCCGGATCCAGCTGGGGGTTGTTGGCCTTGACGGCCTCGAACAGATCCAGCGCGGGCTGCGGGACCTGAACGCCCTGCGCCTGAACCGCGGCGAGTGCGCGATCCACGGCGGTGTAGACCTCCTGCGACTGCGTCTGGGCCTGCGGCTGCGAAGCCTGGACCTGCGGCGCGGCGGGGGTGCTCTGGGTGCTCGGGGCCTCCGTCTGCACGGCGGGGGTGTCGGCCGGAGATTCGCGCGGCGTGGAGCCGCTGCTCAGGCCGAGCGAGGAGGAGCAGGAGGGCCATGCGCCCCAGCCCTGCGAGGCGAGTACTTTCTCGGCGACCACGATCTGCTGTTCGCGGGAGGCCTGGTTGGCCGTCGGGGCGTATTCGCCACCGCCGTTCGCCGTCCAGGTGCTCGGGGAGAACTGCAGGCCGCCGTGATAACCGTTGCCGGTGTTGATGTTCCAGTTACCGCCGGCTTCGCACTGCGCGAGTCGATCCCAGTCGGAGTCGGGTGCCGCGCTGGCGGTACCGGCGAGGGCTGCGCCCGCACCACTGATCATGGCGCCGGTGACGGCGACCTTGGCGACAGTGCGACCGGTATTGGTGGGCTTGCGATGGCGTCCACTCATTCGGGTTCGTCTTCCTCTCGTACGCACCTGCGAGGGATTCGCTCGGGTCCAGGCTGAGAGGGTGCCCGTCCCGCCCTCGCCCCTTGTGGTTTCCGTTGGGTTCCGGTACCCGCGGGGCGAGGTTCGGTGCGGCGGGCCGGTGGGCCGGGAGGCCCCGGCTGGGATAGACGGTACGACGTTCCCGCCGAAAAATCACTATTTGGTAACCGGCGTGTGCGGAGCGGTTGCGGAACGGTCTCGGGGCGAGGTCGGCGACTCCGTGCAGCTAGTGACGCCGCGCCGCGCGACCGCGACCTCGACACCCCCCTCGTTATCCTCTTGTTATGTGATTAGGATCACATAACGCTTGGGTCGCGACCGGGAAGGGTACTGAACAGTTGTCACCTGGATCGGCGTCCGGACCGCAGCGCGAAGATCAGCGCGAGGACGAAACCGACCGGCGCCAGCATGGCGCCGAGGTACAACCAGAGTCCCGGCTCACCGTCGGTGAGGATCGGGGTCAGGAAGATCGCCACGACGGCGAGCAGTCCGATGGTGAAAAGGCCCAGCGCGACCTGCAGTAGCCAGTTGCCGGAAGGGCGTCCGGGAGGCGGGGTCGAGGGGCCGGGATCGGCGGGGTTCGTCACTGTTCGACGGTAAAACCGATGTGCTGGTGCCGTGCCCACCGGGGTAGACTCTGGAACGATCTCGCGTCCTGCATGCTTGCGGGGCGCGTTTTTCGAGTAATGGCAGGGCCCGCACCGGCGGGTCCCGGCAGACATGTGCGCCCGGGCCCGCTGGGCCGGGTGCCGAACAGACGAACGGGTGAGCGCAGTGCCGACCGGCAAGGTGAAGTGGTACGACGTGGAAAAGGGCTTCGGCTTCCTTTCCCAGGACGAGGGGGAGGACGTCTATGTCCGCTCGTCCGCGCTGCCCCAGGGCGTGGAGTCGCTGAAGCCCGGCCAGCGGGTCGAATTCGGCATGGCGGCCGGCCGCCGCGGCCCGCAGGCGCTGAGCCTGAAATTGGTCGAGGCGCCCCCGTCGGTGCGGCAGAACCAGGAGCGCAACTCCCGTAAGGAACCGCCCGCCCGTAAGCACAGCCCGGACGAACTGCACGGCATGGTCGAGGACATGATCACGTTGCTCGAGGCGAAGGTGCAGCCGGATCTGCGCAAGGGCCGCTATCCCGATCGCAAGACCGCGCAGCGTATCTCCGAGGTGGTCCGCGCGGTGGCGCGTGAACTCGACAGCTGAGCGGCGGTAGCAGCGAAAACTACGGGCCGGCCCGGTCGATCGGGCCGGCCCGTGCTCGTCTCAGGCCGTCTTGATGGACCAGATGGCGTGCGGGATCGGGAATTCGTTACCGGCCTCGTCGATGGCGATGATCATCACCTGCAGCTCCACCCCGATCAGCTCCAGCCCGGGCTCGGGCCGCGAATCCACGGTCAGCGCGCGCACGTCCTGCGGGTGATCGCGATAGGAACTCGGCTGCTCCACGACCACGCCGTCGGCGCGCGCGTACAGCGGCAGCAATTCCCACGGGGTGCCCACGATCTCGTCCGGCAGTGAGATCTGCAGCGGGTTGCCCGCGGGGACCTCCAGGAATGTGGTGTCGCCCTGTTTGCAGTCCTGCATCCGGACGGTGCAGTAGCGGAACGGCGGCACCGTGACGGTGGTCCCATGCGCGTAGGCGGTGAGTTCGGGCTCGTGCGGTTCGGCGTCGCGGGCCAGCAGCCAGACGACCCCGGCGGTCGCGGCCACCAGGACCAGCACCCCGGCCAGGGCCAGTGCGAGCGTCGTGCGGACCTTGTTCGTACTCACCGGGCGGCGTCTCCTCGTGGTGGATGGTCGTGATGCGGGAGTTCCTGTTCGGCATGCAGCGGCCGATGGCCGCCGAGGCCGGGGAGCAGGCTGTGCCCGCGGTAGCTCACCACAGTCTGGACGAGGCCCGCGGCGAGGACGGCACTGACCACCGCGAAACCCTTCCAGTAGTCGGTCGGCAGCAGCACGCCGCCCGCGCCGCCGATCACCCAGCTCAGCTGTAGCACCGTCTCCGATCGCCCGAATCCGGACGCGATGGACTCGGGTGGGAGATCGTCCTGGATCGCGGCGTCCAGAGATACCTTGGCCAGTGCGCTCGCACCCGCGGCTACCAGCGCGGCGAGTGCGGCGCCCAGCAGATTGTCCAGCACCAGCGCGACGACCGCGACGACCGTACAGCCGAGGGTGCAGTTCACCACGATCAGCGACGGCCGCCCGAGCCGGAGCCGCGCGCCGGTGGCGTTCCCCGCGAAATTGCCGACGGCCGCGGCCGCGCCGACCAGCCCCAGCATCGCCGCCTGCTGAACCGGGCGGTGCTCGGTGGCCTTGGCCACGAACGCGATGTAGAAGGTGAGGAATCCGGTCAGGACCCGGATACTGCCGTTGCCCCAGAGCCCGGTGACCACCGACCGCCCCAGCGGCTGGCGGCGTTTGCGGGCCGGGACCGTGGCGTCCTCGTCTACCGCCGTCTCATCCGGCGTGCGGTGCCGGTGATAGCCGAGCGTGGTGGGGACCTCGCCCTCGGTGATCTCGACCCAGCGCGGGATCTTCCAGCTCAGATAGGCTCCGCCGATCGCGATCCCGGTCGCCAGGACGAGCGCGCCGGTGGATCCGGCGATCGCGGCGATGACCCCGGCGAGCCCGCCGGCGCCCAGCGTTCCGCCCACCAGCCCGAAAACCGTGAGCCGGGAATTGGTGCGTACCAGGTCGATATCCGGTGGTAGCACCCGTGGTGTGACCGCGCTCTTGAGCACCGCGAACGATTTGCTGAGCACCATCATGCACAGCGCGAGCGGGTAGAGCACCCAGCTGTCGAAGCTGAAGATGAGCACCACCGCCACGACCGCGCGCGCCGCGAAAGAACTGGCCAGTGCGAGCCTGCGACCGCGCTGGAGCCGGTCCAGCGCCGGACCGATCAGGGGAGCGATGATCGCGAACGGGGCGATGGTGATCAGCAGGTACAGCGCGACCTTGGATTTGCTCTCGGCCGTCGCGCTGGCGAAGAACAGCGTATTGGCCAGCGCGACCGCGATCGCGGCGTCCAGCGCGAAATTCGCCATCGTGGCGTAGGTCAGCGCGGTGAGTCCCGACTTGTCGGCGCCATCTGCCTCGGCCGCCCGCCGGAAGGTGGCGATGCCCTTGCCCGTGAGCTCGCGGCCGCGCATCGCCGCTACCCGGGTGACGGTGAGCTTGCGCGGGGTGCGCCGGCCGTCGTCGGTATCCGGAGCGGATCCGGCCTCCGGGTACTCCGCGGTCGGAGCCGGTTCGGTGGGGTCGGCGTGCCGGGGCCGATTGTGCTGCCCACCGGGACCGGCGGTGCCCTCCTCGGGTTCACGGGGCTCGTGCCGCCGGTGTTCGGTGGGACGCCGGAACGCGCCGCGCGGGGCGGACCACGGTTCCGGGCCGGTGCCGTTGCTCTCGTCCATCCGGAACGACGCGGTGATCGGGGCCGATTCGGCGAACTCGGCCGGCTTCGGCGGGGCGGACGCGCCCGGCGCCGGCGCCGCAGGCGGCGTATCGGGGGCCGCCGGGGTCCGGTTCCGGCCCAGCGACCCGAAGACCCGCGTGAACCGGCTACCACGCTCCGGGGCGCGTGCCTGTTCGTCCCCGCGTGGCGGCATCCGGTCGGCACCGCGCGGCGCCGGATCGCCTGATCCGGCACCGGACCCCGGGTCGTTCAGTTCATAGGGACGCGTCGGGGGCGGGGTGGGGCGGGTGTGGCCGTTGTCGGGTCGGCGGTTGCGGTGTGGCACGTTCGGCGGTGGGTAGCGGTCGAAACCTGGATGCCGCTGGGGTGGCGGGGACTCGCCGGCGGGCCACCGACCGCGATCGGAACCGGAGGGCTCGCGGGAAGTGGGCACTACTCAATTCTGGCCCACGCCGCGGCGGCGCAAACCCCGCCCTGCTCGGTGTGGGCGGAAAGTGAGATGTGTCGCTTCCACAACGGGGTCGTCACGCCGGGACGAAACGCACCTCGAACGTCGAAGGCCAGTACTTCCCGGTGATCAGGAAGCGGTCGGTTCCCGGGATCTGGGCGATTCCGTTGAGGACATCGGTACCCGCGCGCTGGGCGGGGGTCAGCAGCCCCGAGGCGTCGATCACGCCCAGGACACGCCCGGAGTCGGGATCGATCCGCAGGATCTCGTCGGTCGGCCAGGCGTTCGCGTAGACCGACCCGTCCGCCGCGCAGTCGAGTTCGTTGAGCCGGGCGTCGGTGCGATCGGTCAGGGTGATCGATCCGGTGGTGGCGAAGGTGACCGGGTCACGGAAAGTGAGGGTCGCCGATCCGTCGCTCATGACCAGGCGCCCGTCGCGGGCGCACAGACCCCATCCCTCGCCGTCGTAGCGGACCCGGTTCTTCTCCGCCAGCGTCCGCGGGTCGCGGGCGAAGGCCACCCCTTCCCGCCAGGTGATCTGCCACAGCGTGTCGCCGGCCAGGGTGACGCCCTCGCCGAAGTACGGGGGCGGTACGTCGGCGCGCGCGAGTTCGGCGCCGTCGGCGCGGGAAGTCGCGCGCACGCCGGATCGCCCGACCATCCCGGTGCCCTCGTACAGCACGTCACCGTCGATTTCCAGCCCCTGGGTGAACGCGGCCGGGTCGTGCGGGTGGGTGGCGAGCACCTCGGTCTTCAGGCCCGGCGGGGCGCCGTCGGCGTTCCCGCACGCGCTCGGAGCGAGCAGGCAGAGCAGCGCGGCACCGACCCAGGTACGCCGAGTGTGCTTCATACGGCAAAATGTAGACCGTGAGCGCAGTATCTGTTTCGGACACCGACGTGCGGACGATCCTGGCAGGGGCCGTCGACCTGGCTCGTCGTGCGCTCCTGGACCTGGAACCGACCGGAGTCGGCCGGCATCTCGGAGTCCGCGCCGAGGACGACTGCGCGGCCACGCACCGCTTCGAGGCCACCCTGCCGGGATACCACGGCTGGCAGTGGGCCGTAGTGGTCGCGGCCGCGCCGGACACCGACCGGGTGACGGTGAGCGAATCCGCGCTGCTGCCCGGCCCCGACGCGTTGATCGCGCCGGATTTCGTGCCCTGGGAGCAGCGGGTGCGCCCCGGCGACCTGACCCCCGGCGACCTACTGGCCCCGCCGGCGGACGATCCGCGACTGGTGCCCGGTTACACCGCCACCGGCGATCCCGAGGTCGACGAGGTGGCGTGCCAGGTGGGACTGGGCCGCAAGCAGGTCCTGAGCCTGGAGGGCCGCGCCGACGCCGCCGAACGCTGGTACGCCGAACACGGCCCCGACGCCGAGATGGCCAAGGCCGCCCCCGGCACCTGTGAGACCTGTGGTTTCTATGTTCCCCTGGCCGGGGCGCTGCGGGCCGCCTTCGGGGTCTGCGCCAATGCCATGGGTGCCGACGGCCGGGTCGTGAACGTGGGTTACGGATGCGGCGCGCATTCCGACACCACCATGCCGACGGGCGCGGGGTCGCCGATCTACGAGGCATACGACGATGCCGCGGTCGAGGTCGTCGCGGCGGAAGCGCCGGCGCGACGCGAGTCCGGAACCGGCGGCGTGGATACCGCCCCCGCGGAGTCGGCCGCGGAAGCCGGGGACGCGACGGCCGCGGCCGTGGGTGTGGCGGGGACCTCGAGTGCCGCCGCGGACACGGCGGTAGCGGAAACCGTGACCTCGTCCGGTGATATCTCCGTGCCGGACGCGGAGACCCCCGGGAACGATGAGCCGGAAGCGGTGGCGGAATCGCCTGCCGAGCCGGTCGGGAGCCCGGAGTCCGAGGTGTCCGTGCCGGAAGCGGTCGTGGCGCCGGAAGCGGTCGTAGCCGGTGGGCCGGTGCCGGAGCCGGCCGTCGCAGCGGAATCGGACGCCGCCGGGAACGACGACCCGGACGCCGGAGCGTAATCGGCGGCTCCCGGAGCCGATCCGGAAGCCATCCCGTCGTCGCTCTCGCGGTCATGGCCGCGTGCGCCGTCTCGCCCGCCGCTGCCACCGCCGGAAACGAGTTCGGTGCGCCCAGCCCTGGCACGTAGGCTGTTTCGGTGAACGAGACCGACCCGGCCGCCAATATCCTCGGCACTGCGGAAACATCCGCGGACCCGCATCCCGGTGGCACCGACCCGTTCGGGACGGCCCGGCTGCGCGACGCGGTGCTCGCGGCGTGGCGCGATTCACCGACCCGGCTGCGTGAGGACGCGGCGACCGAGGCCGATCTGGTCGCGGCCGGCTATCGCGACCGCCTGCTCACCGAATTGGCCCAGAACGCCGCGGATGCCGCGCGGGCCGCCGGGGTGCCGGGGCGGGTCGAGGTGTGGTGCGGCGGCCGGACCCTGTCGATCGCGAACACCGGCGCGCCCCTGGATACGCCGGGGGTACACGCGCTCACGGCACTGCGGTCGTCCGGGAAGCCGGAGGGCGGGGCGGTCGGCCGGTTCGGAGTCGGATTCACCGCGGTCCTCACCGTCGCCGACGAGATCGAGTTCCGGTCCACCAGCGGATCACTGCGTTTCTCGCGCGAAGACACGCGTGGGGCCCTGGACGAGGCCGGGGTCACGCTCCCGGCGCTGCCGGAGGGTTTCGACCCGCCGGTCCTGCGGCTGGCCTGGCCGGTACCGGCGGCACCTCGGGTCGGCGCCGACAGCGAGATCGTGCTGACGTTGCGCGCGGGCGTGGATCCGGACGCGCTCCTGGAATCCATGCGCGCCGAGGCCGTCGACCTGCTGCTGGAGTTGCCAGCGCTGCGTGAGATCCGGATCGGGGAGTACGTCGTGCGCGCCGAGACCCGTGAACTCGGCGCGAGCGGGTTGACCGAGTTGCGGGTCACCGCCGGCGACCGCGAGAAAGTGTGGTGGCAGTTCCGCGCCGAGCGCGCCCGCTGGCTGGTCCCGGTTCGCGACGGCGTCCCGGTAGCCGCGAAACCCGATGTGCTGCGGGCGCCCACCCGCTCCGACGAGGAGTTGTCGCTGCCGGCGATGCTCATCGCGGAGGTCGCCATGCAGCCGGACCGCCGCAGACTGCTGCCGGGTGCGCCGCTGTCCGGCCTCGCCGCCGGCTACGCGGAGTTCGCGCGGGCGCTGCCGCCCAGCGCGCGCCTGGTGCTGGTGCCCACGCCGGGATTCGCCCGCAGCGAGGCCGACGGCCTGCTGCGTGAGGCGGTACTGGGCGAACTGCGCGCCAATGCCTGGGTTCCGGTCGTGCCCGTGCCGCCCTCGGAATCCGATGGCCCGGACGATCCCGCCCCGGCGGATCGGGTCGCGGTACCCGCGCGCGCGAGTCTGTTCCCCGGTCTGACCTCCGATCTCGCCGATCTGCTCGCGGGCGTCCTGGATCCGCTGGTGCTGCCCGAGTGGTCGGGGTCCCGGCAGGCCGAGGCGCTGGCGTCCGTCGGCGTCCACCGGTTGGGGCTCGCCCGGCTGGCCGAGTTGTCGAGCGGGCTGGACCGGCCGCCGTCCTGGTGGTTCGCGTTCTACAGCGCGCTCGAACCCTTCGCCGCCGATCCGCTGTCGGTCGAAGAGCTGGGGGCCCTCGCGGTGCCGCTGGCCGACGGCCGGACGGTGACCGGGCCCCGGACGGTCGTCCTCGATGACGAACTGGCCGCGTTACCCGATCCGGTACCGGTGCGCTGGGCCCGGTTGGTGCATCCCGCGGCCGCGCATCCGCTACTGGCCCGGCTGGGCGCCCTGCGGGCCCGGGTCGCCGATCTGCTGTCGGACCCGGCGCTGCGGACGGAACTGAGCGAGCATCCCGGTGACCCCGATACGGTCGACGCGGTACTGCGGCTGGCGGCGGTCGCCGACGCGGACGCGTTGCCGCCCTGGCTGAGGCAGCTCGAACTGCCCGACGCCGCGGGTACTCCGCGGCCCGCCGACGAACTGCTGCTGCCCGACGCGCCGTTGATCGAACTGCTGGTGCCGGATTCGCCCTTCGGGGTAGTCGCGCGCGAGGTGGTCGACGAATACGGCGCCACGGCGCTGCAGGCGATCGGTGTGGGCTGGGATTTCGGAATCGTGGCCGAAACCGATCCCACCGGGCCCGACCACCATCTCGACGACGAGGAGACCTGGTGGGCGGGACTTTCCGAGGATCCACCGGAGATCGTGGCGGTCCGCGATCTGGACCTGGTGGACGACGCGGCCTGGCCCGAGGCACTGTGGCGGCTGCTGACCACCGAACACATCCGCCCGCTGCTGGCCGATCCGGAGAGCTATACCGCGTGGTGGCTGCGCCGGTACGCGCGTATCGACGGGATCGCGCTGGGCGGGTACCGGCATCCGGCCGATACCGAATTCGCCGGGCTGCTACCGGAACTGCCGATCCCCGGCTTGTCCGGCACCGACCTGGACGCGCTCCGGGGCTGTCTGGCCGATCCGGAGGGTATCGACCTCCCGCTGGCCACGACACTGCTGGAGGCGCTGGCCGATAGTGACAGAACGCCCGCTCCCGAAGTGGTTTCGCGGATTCACGCCCGGCTGGGCGCGGCGGTGGGGCGCCTCGACCTCGGCGCGATCGACCCGCCGGACCGGGTCCGGGCGCTCACCGGAGCGGTGATCGACGCGGCCGACGCGCTGGTGCTGGACCAGGCCTGGTTCGGTCTCGCGGTGCCGCCCGACCGGCTGGTGGTCGCGGATCCGGCCACGGCCGCGGATCTGGCCGTACTGCTCGACGTGGCGCCGGTCTCGGAACAGGTGGAGGCGGAGGTGCTGGGAGGGGGCCGGGAAACCGAATGGGAGCGGGAACCCCTGGGAGTGGTGCTGCGGCGGTTGTTCGGGCTTCCGGAACAGGACGGACCGCTGGTGGTGCACGACGAACTGCGGGTGCGGTTGTCCGGCGCGGTGGTGCGCACCGTTTCCGTGCCGTGGTGGCGCGACGGTGCGACCACCCATGTGCAGCGGCCGGTTCCGGCACCGTGACGGGGCGCGGCGTCCGAGCCGCGCCGGTCATTCCGCGTGAGCGGCCAGCGCCTGGGCGAGGAGATCGAGTTGAACCCGGACGCTTTCGCTGTCGTCGTCGACCAGCCAGCGCAACACGATGCCGTCGATCACGCTGAGGGTGAACCGGGAGAGCTGCTGGACCGGTACCGCCCAGGTACTGCCGGTGGCGTCGCGGGCGTGATCGAGAACATCGGCGACAGTGGAGTCGTTGAAGTTGTACTGTTCCCGGGCGATGGCGAGTTTGGCGGGAGTCTGCTCACCCTCACGCAGGGCGTAGGTAGTGGTCTCGTAGGTGAGCAGCTGCCGCTCGGGGGTGGCCTCGATATTGAGCCACATGAGTTCCAGCCCGGCCCGCAGCAGATCCCGCAGCGCGTTCTTACCGGTACCGGCCTCTTGCCAGACCGATTCCTCGGCGTCCACCGAATCGCGCAGTTCCATCGACAGCGCCTTGACCAGTTCGGTCATCAGCGCGTCCTTGTTCTCGAAGCAGTAGTGCACTACGCCTAGCGAGACCCCGGCGGCCTGGGCGACATCGCGGGTGGTGACTCCCGCGACCCCCTTCTTCTCGGCAAGGCCGATCGCGGCCTCGATAAGGTGGGCCCGTCGTTCTTCGACGCTCAATCGGGAGGACACCAGAG
>NZ_JBSFRU010000137.1:0-15425 GCF_053589395.1 Nocardia sp. NPDC003345 | reverse complement strand
GGCCCGCGCTTCGAGCTGGTTCATCCCGAGCGTCAGCAGATACGCGATCACGAAGTAGATCAGCAGGCCGATACCGAAGGCGAACAGGGTGTCGCCGGTGCTCTGCCGCAACTTCCCGATCTCGAAGGTCAGATCCTGCAGGGTGATGTAGGAGGCGAGGGCGGTGCCCTTGAGCAGATGGACCAGCAGATTCGCCAGCGGCGGCAGCATCAGGGCCCAGGCCTGCGGGAACAGCACCCGGCGCAGCCGCTGCGACGGACTGAACCCCAGTGCCACGGCCGCTTCGGTCTGGGCGCGCGGTACCGAGTTCAGAGCGCCACGAACCACTTCCGCACCGTAGGCGCCGTAGTTCAGACCGAGCGCGAGGATGCCGCAGAACACCGGGTCGAGCTGATAACCGAGTAGCGGCAGTACGTAGAACAACCAGAAGATCTGCACCAGCAGCGAGGTCCCGCGGAAGAACTCGATCAGCACCCGGGCGGGCCCGCGAATCGCGAGGCTGTTCGCCCGGGCCGTCGTGCCGAGTGCCAGGGCCAGCGCGAACGCCAGCAGCGCGCCGCCGGCCGTGAGTTCGAGCGTGACCACGATGCCGTCGCGGATCCGGGGCAGCGCATCGGTGAGGGCGTCGAGATTGCTCACCGGCGGCGTCTCCCCACCTGCCCGGGCGGACCGGGAAGGAGCCGCGCCGCTGTCGAATTGTGCTCCGGCACGATCAGATATCGCCTGCGCACAATTTGGCGGTGGTCAGGTCCGGATCGGGCAGTTCCTCTTCGGTGAAACCGTACTCACCCACGATGGACAGGTATTTGTCCTTGTCCGAGGTGATCTTGCGCAACTCGGTGTTGTAGGCGTCGAGCAGATCCTCGTCGTCGGTCCGGAAAACGGTGCCGCCCGCGCCGATCTGTGGTTTGCCGTCGATTTCGGCGACGAACGATTTCGTGACCTCCACCGGGGCGTCCGGGTTGTGGTCGGCCAGCCAGTTCAGTGAGATCGCGGTGAGTGCGAAGACATCCGAGCGCCCGGAGGTCACCGCGTCCATACCGTCCTGCGGGGTGGCGACCTGGGTGGCTTCGATACCGAGCGACTGCGCGTAGTCGGATTCGATCGCACCGGTCATGGACGCCATCTTCGCGCCCTTGTCCTTGATGGATTGCATATCGGTGAGGCCGAGCGGGTTGCCCTTTTTCACCATGAGCGCCGTGGTGTACATGAACTCGGGTTCGCTGAACGCCGCCTGTTCGCAGCGCTGCGGCAGGATGGACATACCGGCGCTGACCGCGTCGAAGCGCTGCGCCTGCAGCCCGGGGATGAGGGCGCCGAAATCGGTCTGGACGCCCTCGACGGTCTGGATACCGAGGTTGCGGAAGATCTCGCGGTGCAGGGCCACCGTCGCGCCGGTGAGCTGACCGTTCTCCTCGAACGAATAGGGCGCCTCGCCGGCGAATCCGACCGTGATCGTTCCCGCGTCCTTCAGAGACTGCAGGAGTTCCCCGCTCGGAGTGGTATCGGTCTTGGTGCATCCCGCCAGCGTCGCCGCCACCAGCACCGCCCCCGCGAACAATGCTGTCCTGCGCGCCCTTGATTTCCTGGTTCTCACCACGGCCGACCTTTCCCACGAGGGCGCTGACGCGAGTGCCGGGCACCTGTCCTGAGCGATACCTCATCTATACACGCAGGTCAGCATCCTTTTTCAGTTTGCCCGGGATATCGGGAATCCCGGTGAGCCGACTGTATCGGCGTCCCGGTGCGACTATCGGCGTCGAAATGAATCCGCAAACAGAAATTCAAAATACATTTATCGAACTGTTATCAGAAAGTGTTTGCTTCGTTATTGGCGACCGGATGGATGGCCTACCGGCGATCCGCTGGAAACCTCTGTTGACCGGCGCCGACTTCCGGACTGGCGTGTTGCCGGGAACGCGATGGCGACCGGGAACCGGCAGGGGCTACGCTGAGCAACCGTGATCACCCGCCTGTCCCGACTTTTCCTCCGTACGTTGCGCGACGATCCCGCCGATGCCGAGGTGCCCAGCCACAAGCTGCTGGTGCGCGCCGGCTATGTGCGCCGTATCGCGCCGGGTGTGTACTCGTGGCTGCCGCTGGGCCTGCGGGTATTGCACAAGGTGGAGGAGGTGGTGCGCGAGGAGATGAACGGCATAGGCGCACAGGAGATCTCGCTACCCGCGCTGCTGCCGCGCGATCCCTACGAGGCCACCAACCGCTGGACCGAATACGGCGATGCCCTGTTCCGGCTCCAGGACCGCAAGGGCGCGGACTACCTCCTCGGTCCTACCCACGAGGAATTGTTCGCCCTCACCGTGAAGGGTGAGTACAACTCCTACAAGGATCTGCCGGTCACGCTTTACCAGATCCAGGCCAAATACCGCGATGAGGAACGGCCCCGCGCCGGCATCCTGCGGGGCCGCGAATTCATCATGAAGGACTCCTACTCCTTCGACCTCGACGAGGACGGCCTGAAGGCCAGCTACGACGCTCATCGTGAGGCCTATCAGCGCATTTTCGACCGGCTCGGCGTGAAGTATGTGATCGTCGCGGCGACCTCCGGCGCCATGGGCGGTAGTGCGTCCGAGGAGTTCCTGGCCGACAGTCCGGTCGGTGAGGACACCTATGTCCGTTGCCTCGAGTCCGGGTACGCGGCGAATGTCGAGGCGGTGGTGACCCCCGCGCCCGAGCCCCTTCCCGTCGAGGGGCAGCCGGAGGCCGTCGTCCACGACACCCCCGACACCCCGACCATCGCCACCCTGGTGGACTGGGCGAACGGGGCCGGTGTCGCCGACCGGTACGGCCGCCCGGTCACCGCGGCCGACACTCTGAAGAACGTGATGGTCAAACTGCGCCATCCCGACGGTAAGACCGAGATCGTCGGTATCGGCGTCCCCGGCGACCGCGAGGTCGACGACAAGCGGCTGGGCGCCTCCGTGGAACCCGCCGAGGTCGAATTGCTCACCGACGCCGATTTCGCCGCCAATCCCTTCCTGGTGAAGGGATACATCGGCCCGAAGGGGCTGCAGGCCAACGGCGTCCGCTATCTGGTGGATCCGCGAGTGGTCACCGGAACCGCCTGGATCACCGGCGCCGACGCCCCGGGCAAACATGTGGTCGGCCTGGTCGCCGGCCGTGATTTCACCCCCGACGGCACCATCGAGGCCGCGCAGGTCCGCGACGGCGATCCCTCACCCGACGGCCGCGGCACCCTGGTCTCGGCGCGCGGTATCGAGATCGGTCATATCTTCCAGCTCGGTTACAAGTACACCGATGCCTTCGAGGTCGATGTCCTGGGCGAGAACGGTAAACCGGTCCGGCTGGTCATGGGTTCCTACGGTGTCGGCGTCTCCCGGATGGTCGCGGTGATCGCCGAACAGCAGCACGACGAGAAGGGCTTGCGCTGGCCCGCCGAAGTGGCGCCCTACGACGTGCACGTGGTGATCGCGAACAAGGACGCCGCCGCGCGTGAGGGCGCGGAACAGGTGGTGTCCGGCCTGCACGCGCAGGGTCTGGACGTCCTGTTCGACGACCGCACCGCCTCGCCGGGGGTGAAGTTCAAGGATGCCGAACTGCTCGGTATGCCCTACGTGCTGGTGATCGGTCGCGGCTGGGCGGAGGGCACGGTCGAACTGCGCGACCGGTTCAGTGGCGCCACCACCGAGATCCCGGCCGCCGACGCGGTGACCGAGGTCGTGGCCCGCGTTCGCGGCTGAGACCGGTCCGGCGGCGCCGTCGCCCCGTGCGGGTTACGGCGCCGCTGCCTCGATCAGTTGCCGGGCCGCGTCCCGGACGGCGGCGGGCGCGTCGGTGGCCCCGGTGATGGAATAGGCGACGATCGCGCCCTCGTGCAGGCTCAGTAGTTGCACCGCGACCTTTTCGTGTGCGCCGACCCCGGCCGCGATGAGGAGTTCGTCGAACAGTTCACGCAGCCACTGCTTCTCGGCGACGATCACCTTGCGGCCCGGGTGGTCGGGTTCGGGGAGTTCGGCGAAGGCGTTGATGAAACTGCAGCCCCGGCTGCTGTCCGGGAGCCATTCGGGGAGTATCTCGAACGGGACCAGCACCCGGTCGACCGGATCGGTGTGTCCGGCCAGGCGGGTGCCGATCAGCTCGCGCCAGCGGCGATCGCGCCGTTCGAGATAGGTGACCAGCAGGCCGTCCTTGGAGCCGAAACGGTCGTAGAGGGTCCGTTTGGTGACCCCGGATTCGGCGGCGATGGTATCCACGCCCACCGCGTGGATACCGCGCGTGTAGAAGAGTCCGGCGGCGGTGTCCAGGATGCGCCGGGCGGCCGGTGTCAGCGTGTTCTCGTCGTATCCGGTGGCGGACATCCACACCTCCTTGCATTCACAGATCTGTGTACCTATTCTAGCGAGTGTGCGACTTTACAGATCTGTGTAGTGGAGGTGGATCCATGCGACATCCGATACAGCGCATGAGCGGGTTGGTACCCGGATGGCTTCGTGAATTCGCCATGGGCGTACATCTCGCCAATGGCATCCGGCACGGCGTGCCCCGTTCGGGGAGCGGCACCGGATGGAAGACGGGGGAAGCCGGGGTGCGGGCGATCTCCCGGCAGGCGCGTCCCGCCGACGCTCCGGCCCGGGCCGCCTCTTCGCCTCCGATCGCCGCGCCGGTCCGATCGCCGCGCCCGGCCCGGCCGCCGGTCGGTGCGCGAACGGTGTGATGCCGGGTGCGGGCCCGGCCGGGATGGTGGTCGCCCGTCGCCGGGATCCAGGAGTGTGAGGCCGCCTGCCGAACGCGCGCCGGCCGCGGCGGTGACGCCGCCGCGGCTGTGGTGACGGTAGGTGGTTCGTTCCCGCCGGCGGCTCCGCTACTTGTGCGGGACCCCGGTCACCAGACCGCCGTCGACCACGAATTCGCTGCCGGTGGAGTAGGACGATTCGTCACTGGCGAGGAACAGGATGAAGGTGGCGACCTCTTCCGGCGCCGCGGGCCGGCCCATCGGAATGGTCACCAGATCGTCGGGAATGCCCTCGGTCATCGGCGTCCGGATGAGGCCCGGATGCACCGAGTTCACCCGGATGCCGTGCGGGGCCAGTTCCAGCGCGGCGGATTTCGCCAGGCCGCGTACGCCCCATTTCGAGGCGACGTATCCGTGCGCGAAGGGTGCGCCGCGCAGGCCCTCGATGGAGGAGACATTGATGATCGAACCGCCACCGGCGGCGATCATGGGTTCGACGGCCACTCGCATACCCAGGAAGGTGCCGACGAGGTTGACGTCGAGCACCGCGCGGAACTTCTCGAGTGAGAGTTTCTGCAGCGGGGCGCCGTTGACGATACCGGCGTTGTTCACCAGGACGTCGAGTTTCCCGAACTCGCCGGTGGCGGTGGCGACGGCGGCCTCCCACTGGTCCGGCTGGGTCACATCCAGCGGGACGTAACGGGCGGCGCCGCCGAGCTCGTCGGCGAGCGCCTTGCCCTCGTCGTGGAGCACATCGCCGATGACCACTTTCGCGCCCTCGGCCACCAGCAGTTTCGCATCGGCGGCGCCCATCCCCCGAGCGCCGCCGCTGATGAGGGCAACTTTGCCGTCTACACGTCCCATGGCGGTGACGCTACCATGAAACTGGAACACGTTCTAGACACGGTTCCGGAATAGTGCTCGGTGCCGGAAGGTGGCGGTGGAACAGCGTTTTCGCCGCGCTCGGCCCTTCAACAAGGAGAATCATGGTCCCACGCGTCGTCCTCGTCGGCACCGGTAACGCCGGGCGGATCGCCCTGACCCAGCTCATCGGCGACCCCAGATTCGAGCTGGTGGGCGTGGGCGTATCCACCCCGGAGAAGGTCGGCGTGGATGCCGGAGAACTGGCCGGGCTCACCGCCACGGTCACCGGGATCACCGCCGTCGGCGATCTGGAATCGCTACTGGCCCTGAAACCGGACTGCGCCGTGTACTGCGCGATGGGCGATACCCGGCTGATGGAGGCGATGGGCGATATCCAGCGGTTCCTGGAAGCGGGAGTGAACGTCGTCGGCACCGCGCCCGGTCTGCTCATGTATCCGTGGGGAACGCTGCCGTCGAAACTGTTCGCCCGGGTGGAGGCGGCCGCCGTTGCCGGTGGCGCGAGCCTGTTCGTCAACGGCGTCGATCCCGGATTCGTCAACGACCTGATCCCCTTCGCGCTGGCCTCGACCTGTCAGCGGGTCGAACAGGTGCGGTGTCTGGAGATCGCCGACTACGCGACCTATGACGGGTCGACGGTCATGTTCGACGTGATGGGGTTCGGGTTGCCGCTCGATCAGACCCCGATGCTGCTGCAACCCGGGGTACTGGGGATCGCGTGGGGGCCCGGTATGCGGGCGCTGGCGGCCGGGCTGGGGGTCGAGATCGACGAGATCACCGAGACCTGCGAACGCGAACCGGCCCCGGAGACCTTCGAGATCGCGGTCGGCGAGGTGCCCAAGGGGAGCCAGGCCGCGCTGCGCTTCGAGATCACCGGCCATGTGGCCGGGCGGCCCGCGATCGTGGTGGAACACATCACCCGCCTGCGCGACGATCTGCGACCCGACTGGCCACGCCCGGCCCAGGCCGGGGGCTCCTACCGGGTGGAGATCACCGGCGAGCCCTCCTATGCGGTGGATATCTGCCCCACCAGCCGCAACGGTGACCACAACTACGCGGCGATCCTGGCCGGCGTGGGCCGGGTGGTCAACGCCATACCCGCGGTGATCGCGGCCGAATCGGGTATCCGGACCACCGCTGACCTGCCGATGTACACCGGGCCCGGCCTCACCCTCGCGGACTGATCCGGGTTCGTCCTCGTCCGGATTCGGCCGCGCTCCGGGGCCGGGCCTAAGCTCGGATGGCGGAGCGGCCGAGCCCCGGCTCGGCGCCGATACCAGGGAAGGTTGCGCTGAATGTATGAGCCCGACCGGTCCGGCCATCGTGAGCCGAACCTGTCCGAACTACGCGAGCGCGCCGCGCACGGTGATTCCGATGCCGTCGCGCAATTGCTCGATATCGGGGACGAACGCACCGATGCCGTGGATCTGAGCGATTTCGACCTCACGACCGAGGAGACGACCGCCGACACCGAGCGGTAGCCGGAGGATACCGCGCACCACGGGCGCGGTATCCGTGACTCGCCCTCCGCGTAGCGCGCCGCCCGCGCTTGTAGGGTGGGTGGCCATGGGAACCGCTCCGGCTGTCACACCGGAACGAACGTCTGCCCCGAAACCCTCGTTCACGCCGCGAGCCCGCCGGATCCGGTCGCTGTTCCGCGGCGGGGCGGGAGGTCCCGCCCGCACCGTGCTCGCGATCGCGCTGGCCGCCGTGGCCGCACAATTGGTGTTGCGCGGCGTGGTGCTGGCGAACGGTTATTTCTACTGGGACGATCTCATCCTGGCCGGTCGCGCCGGTGAACTGCCCCTGTACGCGCCCGAACTGCTGCTGCACGAGCACGACGGGCATTTCATGCCGCTGGCCTTCGCGGTGTCCTGGCTGGTGACCGCGGTCGCGCCGCTGCAGTGGGGAATGGCCGCCGGAGTAACGCTGCTCATGCAGGCGGCGGCGTCGCTGGCGGTCTTGCGGCTGCTGCTGGTGCTGCTCGGGCCGCGCCGAACGGTGATCGTCCCGCTGCTGTTCTACCTCTTCGGCCCGCTCACCCTGTCCGCGTTCGCGTGGTGGTCGGCGGCGCTCAACGCGCTGCCGCTGCAATTCGCCCTCGCCTGGGTGGCGGCCGACGCGCTGCGCCTGGACCGCACCGGTGCGCGCCGCTACGCGGTCTCGGGGATAGTCGTCTCGGCCGTGGCCCTGCTGTTCTTCGAGAAGGCCGTGGTGGTGCCGTTCGTGGCATTCGCCGTGGTGGCCCTGGCCCGGTACGTGGACGGGCGGGGGCCGGAGCTACGGGCGGTGCTGCGTCGCGGGGCGGTGCTCTGGGCGGGCACGGCCGCCGTGCTGGCGGGCTGGGCGGTGACCTATCTCGCCGTGGTCGGCCTCACCCACGGCGAGGGCGGGTCGGCCGATGTGGCCTCCATGCTGCCCCGGGCGGCCTGGGCGGGGGTCGTCACCGCGCTGCTGGGCGGCCCGTGGAGCTGGGAGCGCTGGGTGCCCTCGGCGCCGTGGGCGGTCGCGCCGGACTGGACCGTATGGGCGGCCTGGGCGCTGCTGGCGGTGGCCGTGGTTCTCACGATCCGTGCCCGCCGGGTGGTCTGGCCGGTGTGGGTGGCCGCGGCGGTCTATCTGCCCGCGGTGCAGATCCCGGTGGTGCTGATGCGGGCCGGGCCGAACACGGTCGACGAGCTCATGATGTCGCTGCGGTACCTCGCGGACACCTCGGTGGTCCTCACCGCGGCGGGGGCGCTGCTGTTGCGCGCCTTCGCGGCCCCCGGTGCCGTACCCGGCCGCCGCGGTCCGGGGCCGGCGCCCGTGGACGGCGGCACCGGCCCGGCGCCGGGGGCACAGGCGGCCGGGGCGGGCGGCGCGACACGACGGCGATACGGGTCGGGGCCGGTGGCCGTCGTAGCGGTGTTGTTCGTCGCCAGCAGCCTGTGGTCTACCTACTCCTTCACCCGGGTCTGGTCGCAGAATCCGACCCGGACCTATCTGACCAACGCGGCGGCGGAATTCGCGCGCTGGGACGGCATACCGCTGCTGGAACAGGAGGTGCCGTGGACCGTTCTGAACCCCACGGCCTATCCCGACAACGAGGCCAGCCGGGTGCTGTCGCCGGTGGCACCGCCCGGTGCCTTCGCCGAAGCCACCGGGGAACTGCGCATGATCACCGATACCGGTGAATTCGCACCGGCCCGGGTCTGGTGGAACCGCGGGATCCTGCCGGGCCCGGATCCCGGCTGCGGCTACCGCATCACCGGCGGTACGCCGGTGCGGCTCGCGCTGGACGGTCCGATGATCGCCCACGAATGGACCGTGCAGCTCAACTACTTCGCAGACCGGGACGGGGAGGTCGCCGTCGGCTTCGACAGCGGGCGCAAGGCCGCGGTACCCGTACGGGCCGGTCTGAACACGGTATACGCGCGGATCGTCGGCAGCGGTTCGGCGCTGCTGGTGCAAAGCCGGACGCCGGGCCTGCAGGCGTGTATCGGCACCGGCCCGGTCGGTGTCGCCTCGCACGACTAGGGGGCCTCGGTTCCCCGGCGGTCTTCCCAGATTCGGTGGTATGCGGGGCATGCGGGCGGTGGTTACCTGTCACGGTGTGAGGTGGTGCCCGGGTCCGCGCCATCGGACGCCGCGGTAGTGACGCCGCCCCCCGATCCGGCGGTGGGGGCCGGCGAGCGAGCCGGTGTTCCCGGCGAGAACGGTGAGGTGGTGCCGATGTCCGAAAACTGTTCCGACGGTGCGTATCCCACCGGGTCCACGACCGTCGATTCGGTGACCGAACAGCTCACCACCCGGTTGGGAGTGGTCGGCGAGAGCGCCGGAGAAGTCCTGCGTCGCAAGGTCCGCGGTGCCGCCGGAGGAGCCGAGACCATCGCGCTGCTGGTCGGATCCGATGTGGACGGAGCACGGCGGGTTCGGGCCGCGGGCGGCGATTCCCACCCTGCCCCGGCCCCCCTCGCCGGCACCGCGACCGATACGCCTCCCACCGCCGGTGGGCCGGCCGCGTCGCCCGCAGCGGTGCCGCCACCCGAAGTCACCTACGGGGACGCGGCCGACCGGCCCGTGGCGGCGGCTTCCGGGGCCGGCGACCCGAACCCGCCCGGCCCCCCGCCGGCCACCCCCGAACCTCCATCCACACCGCCCTCCGAACCGCCGACCCCGCCGAGCCCGCCGTCACCCGAACCGGCCGCGCCACCGAGCGCGGCGTCACCCGAACCGCCCGCCCCACCGAGCGCGCCGCCCTCCGAACCGGCCGCCTCGCCCAGCGCGCCGTCAGCGGAATCGGGCGCCGCACCGGAGGCTCCGACCGGGCCTTCCGCCGCTCCGGTTCCCGCTCCCGAATCCGGATCCCCGGCCGCCGCGCACGCCCCGCCTGTCACACCGCAGCCGGATCTCGCCGAGTCCAGAGTCGCCGACCCGGCCGCCGATCCGGTGCCCGCGGCGGCCGGACAGACCCCGTGGACGGCCGGTCAGGCGAGCGCGGGTACCGACCCGGGCACCGGGCAGCCATCCGGGTCGACACCGTGGAACGCGGCCCCCGGTTCATCCGGTTCGGGGTCCTCCATGCCCTACCTCCCCGGGATGCCCGGCGGGCTGGGTTCGCTGACCCCGCAGGAGCGGCCGCCCCGGGGCAGTGCTCCGTGGTCGCGGGGGCGCGCGGAACGGAATCCGGAGGGCACCGTGTTCCCACGGCCACTGCCGGAGGAACGAACGGGCCGGCCCCGCTGACGGCCCGTCCGCTTTCGGGCCGTCCGGGCTACTTCAGGGCTGCCCCGGAAACGCGACGGTGGCCGGCTGGGTACCGCGCACGGTCTGCCAGGCCGCCCGCTGCCCCGCGCATTCGGTCAGCGCGTCGATCGCGGCACGGCGGGTGGTCTCGAGATCGGCCCGCTCGGCCACCGCGCGCCACGCCACCGTGCTGTCGGTTTCGACGACGATCGCCAGGCGCGCCGCCGAATCGGAATCGGTGACCTCCAGCGGGGCGGTGTAGGCGGGCTCCGGTGGCGGGGCGGTACCACCGGCGGCGGTGAGCGCGTCGACGGTCGCGTCCCGGCGGGCGCGATGGGCAGCGGTGTGCTGCGAGACGAGCCGGCGCAGATCGGGGCCGGCGTGGGCGGCTATGACGCCGTAGGCGTACACCGCCGCGTATTCGGCGTTCAGCGCGTCGGTGAGCGCCTGTCGTTCGGTACTCATACCAGCAGGACCCCCACCTGTACCGCGCACGCGGCGCTGATCGAGGCGAGCAGGCCCGCGCGATAACCGGACTGGGTGACGGCCAGATCCGCGGCGGCCCGCTGCGACGAGCCGAGCTGATCGCGCAGCGCGTCGATACTCGGTGGTGCGGCCGGGGCCGGCGTGGTCGAGGGGGCGGGTGTCTGCACCAGCGGTGTGGTGCCGTCACCGTAGACGCCGATCGCCCGGTCGATCTCGGTGCGCAACGCGTCGGCGTGGGCCGTGCGTTCCGCGGCGATCGTGTTCAGCGCGGGGCCGCGGGCGGGGTCGATGGAGATCGCGGCGGTGGCCGCGGCGGCATCGGCGCGGGCCGAGAACTCCTGGGCGGCCAGGACGTCCGGTTCGGTGATCGGATCCTCGGCACAGGCGGCGAGCACGGGGATCGCCAGCAGTCCCATCACGCCGCCACCCGCGACGCGCAGCGCCGCACGCCGGTTCAAGCGGTGCGATGGGGTGGAGTCTCGGTCGGGCAGGGGGTCGCGGGAACACCCGGCCGCGGGCCGGTGGGTAACGCGCTCGGTCACCGGGACATCGTGCCAGATTCCCGGTCCCGCCCCGGTACGGGCACCACCCGGGGAACTTACCGCCGACCGCTGGACGTTTACCTCCGCGCCGCGCGTTAGGCTTGGTCACCGGCACCGATTATTTCCGTCCGCGTAACAACTGAACCAGGAGCTGCCCATATGCCGATGCCGACCGAGGAGAGGGTGAGCCGGCTCGTCGCCGGACTCGTCGCCGGTCGAGGATTCGATCTCGAGGGTGTCGAGGTTTCCACCGCGGCGGGGCAGACCCGGGTGCGGGTGATCGTGGACAGCGATGAGACCGCGGACCTCGACAGCATCGCCGAACTGAGCTCGCAGGTGTCGGAATGCCTGGACGAGGCGGACGACGAATTCGGGGCCACCCGCTACCTGCTCGAGGTGACGACTCCCGGTATCGACCGTCCGCTCACCGCGGACCGGCACTGGCGGCGGGCCCGGGGCCGCAAGGTCCGGGTCACGCCGCGTCCGGGCGCCGCGCCGCCCGAAACCGGCCTGCCGAATCCGTACGAGGCGCGCGTCGGCGCGCTCGACGGTGACCGGATCGCGCTGGTGCTCGGCGGTAAACGCGCCCCGCGCCTGGTCACCGTCGAACTGCGGGATATCGAACGCGCCGTGGTGGAGGTGGAGTTCGCCCCGCCCGGCGCCCGCGAACTCGAACTCGCCGGAGGGGTTGCCCCCGGACGCCCACCCTCGGGAGCGGACACCCCCGGCTCCGCGGAGCCCGCCGGAACCACTGTCGCCGCGTCCGATTCGACCGAAGGGACCATGGAATGAACATCGAAATCGAAGCCCTGCGCGCCATCGTCGCGGATAAGGGGATCTCGATCGAGACCGTGATCTCCGCTATCGAATCCGCGCTGCTCACCGCGTACAAGCACACCGAGGGGCATCAGGCCAACGCCCGGGTCGAAATCGATCAGCGCACCGGCGTGGTGCGGGTGATGGCCACCGAACTCGACGCCGACGGCGCGGTCGTCTCGGAATGGGACGACACCCCGGAAGGTTTCGGCCGCATCGCCGCCACCACCGCCCGCCAGGTGGTGTTGCAGCGGCTGCGTGATGCCGAGAACGAGAAATCCTTCGGCGAGTTCTCGACGCACGAGGGCGATATCGTCGGCGGCGTGGTCCAGCGCGACGCGCGCGCCAACGCCCGCGGCACCGTGGTGGTGCGGATCGGCAGCGAACTGCACGGCGCCGAGGGCCTGATCCCCTCGGCCGAACAGGTCCCGGGCGAGAACTACGAACACGGCGACCGGATCAAGTGCTACGTGGTCGGGGTCTCCCGGGGGCAGCGCGGTCCGCAGATCACCCTGTCGCGGACCCACCCGAATCTGGTGCGGCGGTTGTTCGCGCTGGAGGTCCCCGAGATCGCGGACGGGTCGGTGGAGATCGTGGCCGTCGCCCGTGAGGCCGGGCACCGGTCCAAGATCGCGGTGCGGTCCACCGTGGCCGGTGTGAACGCGAAGGGCGCCTGTATCGGCCCGATGGGGCAGCGGGTGCGCAATGTGATGAGCGAGCTGGCCGGCGAGAAGATCGACATCATCGATTACGCCGACGATCCGGCGACCTTCGTAGGCAACGCGCTCTCACCGTCCAAAGTGGTGTCGGTCACGGTGGTGGATCCGGACGCCCGGGCGGCCCGGGTGATCGTGCCCGATTTCCAGCTCTCGCTGGCCATCGGCAAGGAGGGGCAGAACGCGCGGCTCGCGGCCCGGCTGACCGGCTGGCGTATCGATATCCGCAGCGACGCCGCGCCCGACGCCGGCGGGCCGGTCCGGACGGAGGTACACCGCCGTTGAGTCGTCACCTGTTCGCGGCCGACTCCCGTGACCAGCGAACACGCCGCGCCGACACGGCTCCCGCGACGTCATCGGGGGCGGGGTTGGAGCACACCGAGCGGTCAGCGGTAGAGTGGTGTGAGGTTCGGTACGAGTCTTCGGTCACCGGACACGATCGCGGTGGTGAATCCGCGGCGCGCAGGCGCCGGGTATTGCCACTGCGGACGTGTGTCGGATGCCGGAAACGAGAACCGGCCACCGAACTGCTGCGGATCGTGGCGTGCGGGCGGACCACCGGTGACGGTGCGGACGCCGTAGCGATCGTTCCCGACCCGCGGCGCAGACTTCCCGGACGGGGTGCCTGGCTGCACCCCCTATCGGCTTGTCTGCGCACTGCGGTCCGGCGCCGAGCGATCGGCAGAGCACTACGAGTGTCCGGACATCTGGATATCTCAGCCCTGGAGCAACACCTCGAGAACAGGCACGAGCACTCATGAGCACACCGTGAAGTACCAGCGATGAACGTCCATCGGAGTTAACCCGAGGTCGTGCGGGTCCCCGTCAGCAGACGGGAGGCACTGCTCGACCTCTCAGTGAGGAGAGCAGTGGCAGGCAAGGCCCGCGTGCACGAGTTGGCCAAAGAACTCGGTGTCACGAGCAAAGAACTACTCGCGAAGCTCAAGGAGCAAGGCGAGTTCGTGAAGTCGGCATCGTCGACGGTGGAGGCACCCGTCGCGCGTCGGCTCCGCGAATCGATCGCGCCGAAATCCGCGCCGGCGAAGTCCGATCGGTCGAACGGCAGTAAACCCGCGGCCCGTCCGGGCCCGGCCACCGCCGCCAAGCCCGGCGCTCCCGGCCCGCGTCCCGGCCCCCGTACCCCGGCCCCCGCGGCGAATACGTCCGCGGAGTCCGCTCCGGCCGCCGAGGCCGCCGCACCCGCGTCCGACGTCGCCAGAGCCGCGGGCCCGCGTCCGGGTCCCGCGGCCAAGCCCGGTCCCGCCCCGGCCCGGGAAGCGGCCCAGGCGCCTCAGGCGAAACCGGCCACCCCCGGTACGCGTCCCGGCCCCGGCGCTCCGCGTCCGGGTCAGCCCCGGGCCGCCGCGCCCGGCCAGGCTCCGGCCCGGCCCGGCCCCAAGCCCGGCCCGAAGACCCCGCGCGTCGGTAACAACCCCTTCTCCTCGGCGCCCGAACGTGAACGGCCGACCCCGCGTCCGCAGCCGGGTCCCCGCCCCACCCCCGGTCAGGGCGGTCCCCGCCCGGGTCCGGCCCAGGGCGGTCCCCGCCCCGGTCAGGGTGGTGCGCCGCGTCCCGGTCAGGGTGGCGCTCCGCGTCCCGGCCCCGGTGGCCCCCGGCCTCCCGCTGGTCAGGGCGGTCCCCGTCCCGGCGGGCCGCGTCCCAGCCCGGCGTCCATGCCGCCGCGTCCGACCCCCGGTGCCATGCCGCAGCGGTCGGCTCGTCCCGGTCCCGCGGCCGGTGGCGGTCGTCCCGGTCGTCCCGGTGGCGGCGGCGGTCGCCCGGGTGGTCCCGGTGGCGGCGGCGGTGGCGGCTACCGCGGTGGCGGTGGCGCACCCGCGGGTACCGGTGCTCCCGCCGGTGGCGGCGGTTTCCGGGGTCGTCCCGGTGGCGGCGGTCGCCCGGGTGGTCCCGGTGGCCGCGGTGGTGCGGCCGGTGCCTTCGGCCGTCCCGGTGGCGCGCCCCGGCGCGGTCGCAAGTCGAAGCGGCAGAAGCGCCAGGAATACGATTCGATGCAGGCCCCGTCGGTCGGCGGCGTGCGGCTGCCGCGCGGCAACGGTGAGGTGATCCGTCTCGCCCGTGGCGCGTCGCTGTCCGATTTCGCGGAGAAGATCGACGCGAACCCGGCCGCCTTGGTGCAGGCCCTGTTCAACCTGGGCGAAATGGTCACCGCGACCCAGTCGGTCAACGACGAGACCCTCGAGCTGCTCGGCGGCGAGATGAACTACGTCGTGCACGTGGTCAGCCCCGAGGACGAGGACCGTGAGCTGCTGGAATCCTTCGACCTCACCTACGGCGAGGACGAGGGCGGCGAGGACGACCTCGAACAGCGGCCGCCGGTGGTCACCGTCATGGGCCACGTCGATCACGGTAAGACCCGCCTGCTGGACACCATCCGTAAGGCCAACGTCCGCGAGGGCGAGGCCGGCGGTATCACCCAGCACATCGGCGCCTACCAGGTGCCGACCCATCTCGGTGACGCCGAGCGCCTGATCACCTTCATCGACACCCCGGGTCACGAGGCGTTCACCGCCATGCGTGCCCGTGGTG